>NZ_DIPG01000015.1:19681-19829 GCF_002426325.1 Syntrophomonas sp. UBA5494
TACTATGTTTTTAGCCCGGTTTACGGGCATTGATATTGATAAACTCCGATTATTTTTCTCGTAATCTCCTATTTCCTGTATTGATTTCTAATAAAACTGGCGGTATAATATCAATTGCGGCACAAACGGGCCATTAGCTCAACTAGGC
>NZ_DIPG01000015.1:20069-22274 GCF_002426325.1 Syntrophomonas sp. UBA5494
CCCCCATTTTTAATAAACAGGTGACAGAGGTTTAGAATGTGGATTTACGACCTCCAGAAACTACAAAGGCTTGGATAACGCTCCAGGCCCTTCCTCTCCCAGTTCTCCTGTATAGCAAAAGTAATGTCCCTGCTACCACGCTATGTCCAGAGGAAAAAAACCGGGGCCTAAGCCCCGGCTTCGTCACGCTACTGGCAATTTCTAAGTACTCATCTTATGTGCCCTAATCTTGGTGAACTTCTGACTTGAGTTTGGCTATCCGTTGCTTTGCATATTCAAAACAGCGCCGCTCCTCTTCTGTCTCCAATATTAGAGGCGGTACGGTAGTGGGGCGGCCATTTCGATCAAGAGCCACCATAACAAAATATCCTTCTGATACATTTTTGGTTTCACCGCTTCTCAGGTGTTCGGCCTTAACATCCACAAATACCTCCATGGATGTTCTGCCTGTATAAGTGATTTTGGCACGGCAAATAACCAGGTCGCCGATAAATACCGGTTCCATAAAAGACAATTGCGTAACATTAGCCGTCACTACATTGCAATGGCAATGGCGAATTGCGACTACTCCTGCAGCTGTGTCCATAAGCTTCATGACTTCTCCCCCGTGCATTCTTCCAGCTGCGTTGGCATGGGAAGGCAAGACCACCTGAGGCATGATTAAGATGGATGTGTTTGGGGTTTTTTCATCTTTTGCCATAGCTCATCTCCTGCTTTCTACATGGTTATTAATCCATATTAGATAAGAAATCCGGTTTATAAACTTCGCTAAAACCGATCATGATGGGATGAAAAGATGATTTCCGTGCACCGCCAATAATCTTTATTGCGGATCATATCGTATTGTGGGCAGACACATTGCACGGCCAGAAGTGCATCAGTCAATCCAGTATAAATATAAACGAAAAAATGCAATCAAACAATGCGTAACTCAACGTACTGGTTATTTGGTATTCCCTTCGGCGCATATCATAATCGCTTTTATCGTATTTTCCGCGTAAACACTGTGATCATTGGCATGAAGGTCAAGAGATTAGGTGTTGAGGCTTATGTGAAAAGCATCCAATTTCAGCTTCATCCAATATACGATGTCACAATGTTTGCATGCACCCACTGCCAGAGGATCCTGTTGACCATGAGTGATGCCGAAAAAATCAATATGAGCTTGCAAATCACGGCCGCAATACCGGCATTGAAAATTTTTGGGCAGGCGTTTACTCGCGCCTATGTACACCCAGTTGTTCAGGTCTTTATTGAAATTGAAATCTCTTATCAGCCAATGTCTGAGAATCCACGGGGGCGGCACTTGTTTTCCCATCTTGCGATCCTCCTTTAACCATCCGGCATCACACCAGAATAAAGTATTATCAAAGGGAGGCCTTTCATATCTGATTCCTCCGCTTGTATTTCCTTTGTATTATAGCGCCCCCAGGTAAAAGGCTTGATTCAATTATGTAAAATATTTTGGTAATTTCCGTATTGGTTACGTAAAATGAGATTTTTCGATCGGCAGGAACGGATTGCACCTTCAACTACCCCAGGTATCTGATATATATATAGACATGGCAGATAAATACGGACACTATCATCAGCGGCAGTCCCACCTTGGTGAAACCCCAGAAAGTGATTTTTAACCCGTTTCTCTCTGCAATGCCTGCAGCCACCACATTGGCGGAAGCCCCGATCAGAGTTCCATTACCGCCCAGGCATGCGCCCAAGGCTAAGGACCACCACAGCGGCTCCATGGGCATTCCGGACATGGCGCCCAAATCTTTAAGCAAAGGTATCATGGCCGCGACAAAGGGAATATTGTCGACGATGGCGGAAGCAAATGCGGATATCCATAGGACCAGGATGGCGGTCAGAGAAAAGTTACCCTGGGTAAAAAGCAGGGCCTGACTGGCCAGGCTGGTAATAACCCCTACTTTAACCAGGCTTTCAACCAGAATGAATAACCCCATAAAAAAGAACAGGGTCGGCCACTCTACAGTCAGCAGGATATCTTCCGGTTCTTCCCCGGTGGCAATCATCAAGAGTACCGCTCCAGCCAGAGCTATTGTGGCGGAATCCAGGTGCAGGGCTTGATGAAGAAAAAAACCCAATACGGTCAGGGCCAGTACCGCCAGCGATTTCTTCAGAATATTCCAATCCTTAATAACCTGCGGCGGATTAAGTTTCATGATCTCCTGCTTGTCCTCCTCGGCT
>NZ_DIPG01000015.1:22433-34465 GCF_002426325.1 Syntrophomonas sp. UBA5494
ATTCATTATGAAATCGTTGAATCCCAGGCCCGTTGCAGAACCGATTAAGATATTAGGAGGATCTCCGATCAGGGTGGCGGTTCCTCCAATATTAGAACCTATCACCTCACAGAGCAAAAAAGGCATAGCGTTTAACTTCAGCCTGTTTACGATGGCAAAAGTGACCGGCACGATTAACAGTATGGTGGTAACATTATCCAGCCATGCCGATAAAAAGGCGGTGATGCAGGTTAAAAGCACCAGGATCATGACTGGATCACCTTTGGCTGTCCTGGCGGCAAGTATGGCCAGATACTCAAATACGCCGCTGCGACGGGTGATATTCACTATTATCATCATCCCTACCAATAAGCCAATGGTATTCCAATCGATGCTTGCAAAGGCCTCTTCCTGGGTAAGGACTCCCAATAGAACTATGATAACTGCCCCGGCCAGGCCGGTAACCGCCCGAGGCATTTTTTCCGATATTATTAGGGCATAGGCTGCCAGAAATACTGCCACTGCAATTGTTGCATGAAGATTATACATGCCGCCTTTGACCTCATTTCCTAAAATGCATCTTTATCTTTAATTGCTTTATTTTTTATAATTCTATAGCCGACCCTTAAGCGGCTAAGCTTCTCCCACAGTTGTAAGCAGTATGCGATTTCCAGGCTGCGGGCAAATATTCTTACAGTTATCAATACCAGCCATTGAATTGTACTTGTTGTGCATCGTGTAATCCAATTACTTTTGTTCATAACCCGAAGCGTATAGGATGATTCAGATTCCCTTGTTAACGGATAATAACAGCCGTGTTGGTCTCATTCATACCCACTAATTTGGCCCCTCCGGCAGCAGAGGGGCCTGATCATTTTACATTAACCCGGCTCTAGGCCTATATCATACCGGGTATCTGCAAACCGGCAGTATACTGCCCGCCATATAAACCAAGAGCCATAATATCATCACGGGTGTTTAAGACTTCCCTGCAATATCAAGACAAAACTAGCCCTGTCGATAAATCACCCCAAAGGTTCCACGGGGATAAATCCATTTGACAATGCCTTTGTCCTTGCACATCACTCTGCAGGTGCCGCATTCCAGGCAGCCCGCATAGTCAAAGCTCATCTCCCCGTTCTTGTTCAGTTTGTAGAGAACCGCCGGGCATACATAAAGGCAGGGTTTCTCACTGCATTGGGCACAGATGGTTTTGTCTATTACGATATGGGCTTCTTCTTCATCTACATTGAATTTGTTTTTGCTCAGGAGTTCTGCTGCTGAAAGGCGCTCTATGCTCATAGTGATTTAACCCCCTTTATGCCCAATTGTATCAATTGCCATAGTGATAAGCCGTTGGCTTTCATAGCTCCCATCACGGTATTCTTCATGCTCTGCGGCACCTCTCCGCTGACCTTGAACAGGCTATTGAACACATCATTGGCCAGGTTGGGCACTTTGTCATATATCCAGGGAGTCTCCAGAATTTCAAAGTATCCGTCCGCCGCTTTCATGGTAGGCATGAGTTTCAGGTGGTTCAGCTCTTGCATGTAATATGACCCGGCTGCCGCCACATTATCACCGGCAGTTATGACAGCCCGGGCTGCGGCTATTCCGCTCACTATAGCCAGGTCGATCCCCCGGATGGAATATCCGGTGTTGATTACAAAACCGGCGGCGTCTCCTATCATCAGGAATCCTTCCCGGTATAGCTTTTTGTGA
The DNA here is from genome assembly GCF_002426325.1 of Syntrophomonas sp. UBA5494. Taxonomy (NCBI): domain Bacteria; kingdom Bacillati; phylum Bacillota; class Clostridia; order Eubacteriales; family Syntrophomonadaceae; genus Syntrophomonas; species Syntrophomonas sp. UBA5494. The sequence continues at coordinate 24,135 of NZ_DIPG01000015.1, forward strand.
ATGCCTCTATATCCTGCCTCACTCACCAGATGGGCCGAGTATTCTATAGTCTCTCCCCCGGCGATCAATGGGGCGATAGCCGGGTGCATCTTGATATCCTGAAATATCTCATGCACCGATTTCTTATGCTGTGCTGCTTCTTCAGGGGTAAAAACACAGCCCAGTGATATGCTTTGCTGATTGGTATAGAGGAACCCCCCGCCGTGTATGCCCTCGGTGCAGCCTAAGAGCATGCGGGCTGCGCCTTCGCCGGCCTGGAGGTTAAAGCGCTCTTCGATGGTTTTTTCCGGCAGCTCGATTACCTCTTTCACCCCTACTCCCACAGTTTTGGCGGGTATATCCCGAATCAATCCGGCCTGCTGTGCCATGAAGGAATTGACCCCATCGGCTGCTATGACTATATCGGCATACATCTCATCTTCCCCGGCTATGACCCCCACGATTTTGCCTTCCTGTTCGATGAGCTGGTCGACCTTGATTCCGCAGGCCACTATAGCTCCCGTCTCTTCAGCTTTAGCCGCCAACCACTCATCAAAAACAGCCCGCAGCACGGTGAAAGACATGGGGGGCTTAGCTTCAGGATTGAAGCCCGGTTGGTGGAAGTCGATGGTAATAGCCCGTTCTCCGCTGAGCATCATGATCTGCTCATGGGTTACTCTTCTTTCCAGGGCCGCTTCTTCATACAGGCCCTCATCCAGCATCTCCAGGGCGTAGGTATACAGGCGGCCGCCGGTCACGTTTTTGCATCCCGGGGTATCCCCGCGTTCTATTACCAGTACATTTCTGCCCGCTTTGGCCAGAGTATAGGCACAGGCGCTCCCGGCCGGTCCGGCCCCGACTATTATGGCATCAAATTTATCCTCACTGCTCAAAAACTTACCCCTCCCTCAAACAAAGATTCGGTTTGCCTTTTATCAGCCTGAAAACAAACCGGCAGTAAGCCCTTTTTAAAAGCGTTATTTCTTCAGTGCTTCGGTCAGCAGTGGAACTACTTCATACAGGTCTCCTACAATGCCGTAATCCGCAGCCTTAAATATGGGAGCCTTCTCATTGATGTCGATAGCAACGATTAGCTGTGCGTCGCGAATCCCATAGACATGCTGAATCTGTCCGGATACACCCATGGACATATACAGCCTGGGCTTTATAACCGCTCCGGATATGCCGATATAGCTCTCTACCGGCAGCCAGTGCCTTTCTTCGGCTATGCTCCTGGTACAGCCGAGCTCTGCTCCGACGGCTTCGGCCAGATCCCGGGCTATCTGAAGATCTTCGGCTTTATCCAAGGCCATGCCCACACAAACTACTTTATCAGCCTTGCCGAGGTCTACCCCCACTTTAACAACAGGTGCCGTTTCCACCACGGTTACCCGGGTGTCGGCTTCAAGTTCCAGGGTTTGTATGGCGGCTTCACCTTTAACCGTCTCAAATTTTCCGGCTGAAACGGTAACAACACTCAGGCCAGATAAAACTTCATTTTGTTGTACCGCACCTCCGTACATCATCCTTACACATTGTAAGTTCTGGCCGCTATACTCGATGGAGGATACGTCACTGACCATCGCGCAATCCAGATACCCGGCTACCCTGGCGGCCAAATCTCTTCCCCGGGGGGTGGCGCCAACCGCGAAAAATTCTGCATTCGCCTTTGTCAACAAATCAGCGATGGCTTTGGAGTAATTTTCTATCAGCTCACTCTTGCCGTCGATAACATAGATCTTATCGGCTCCGGAATTTTGCAGGGCCTGGGCATCTTTTTCGCTCAGGGTCAACAGAATGGCTTCTTTTCCTGCCGCTCTGGCAAATCCAATGATTTCTTGGGCAATATCGGTTTTGTCGCTGTATATGTAAACGCCTGCCATTAAAGCACACCTTCCTTTCTGAGCGCAGTTGCCAGTGCATTGACTTTGTCGGCAGTCTGGCCTTCATTGAAGATGATGTTCTTGCGGTTCATAATATAGCCCTTAAATTCTGTTACAGAGGTTTTAGGCGCCAGATCGATGCCCAGGTCTTGCGTTTTCAATTCGGTAACCGGTTTTTTGCCGGCCGCCAGAACCGCCTTAAGACCGGGTATGGGTGCGGGGTTGATTTCCGGCAGCACCGCTATTACAGCAGGGAGCTCCACCTTTACTGTCTGCAGGCAGTCATCCAGTATACGGACGGCAGTCAAGGTGTTTCCGCTGATCTCAATTTTACCTGCCGAGGTAACTACCGGCAGGTCTAACAGTGCGCCAATGCGGGGTGCGGTCTGCCTGGCGTAGGTGTCGCTGGCTCCTTCCGCACAGATGATAAGGCTCACATCCGGCATTCTTTTTATGGCAGCCGCCAAGGCTCTGGCAGTGCCGGCGCCATCGGCCTGACCGGCTTGCTGGTCGTTTATATACCAGGCTTCGTCGAGTCCCCTGGATAGCGCATCTTTGAGCGACGGTTTCGCCTCTGCAGTGCCGAAGGTAAGTCCTATTGCCTTGCCATTCAGTGAAGCGGCGGCCTGAACTGCTGCTTCAATGGCATTTTTGTCATAGTCGCTGATTTTTCCCTTGGCTTTGCTCAAATCAACCGTCAAATCAGTATTAATTCTAATATCCGCTTCATCAACTACCCATTTGTAACAGGCGATAACTTGGGACATAATAACACCTCCTCTTGGTTCTGTTCACCATCTCCTGTATACTCTGTGCGGAAATGGCCGATCATCTATAAATATTTAATTGCTGTCACTATACCATATTTCTAGTAAATATCGGAAGAATAGGTTTGCCCCCGATTAAAAGGCGCCCCCTTTCACACTGCGATGGAGTGCGGTCTTGGGGGAACGGCAGAAATCTATCAATAGGCTCAGTGTCAAGCAAGATAAAACCACCAGAACTATGTCAAAGGTAAAATTAAACAAGAACAGCTGCTTGGCGGTATCAGCCTGTCCGTTCCCTACCAGCGGCATAGGAAATTGCAGCAGGCCAATCAGCATCACCGCCCAGAAAAGCCGCAAACCTGACTCAACTTCTTTTACTCCCCGCCTCTTTATATACATCAGTACGGAAACGCCTGTTGCCAAACCGTAAGAAAATATCAAAAACCAGAGACTCCTGGGCAGATATTTCTCCCTTAAGGATGACCAAGCGGTGAATCTGTCAAATTCGCTCACCGGTTTCTCAATGTCCGCCCTTTGATATTTGCCCAGCACAGTTGAAGTAGTAAAGGCATGATCCGCAGTGTATTGCATTCCTGCCGCCAGCCTTTGCGGATGGGTAATATAAAACCGGACCAGATCAGCATTGCTGATTTTATTATAGAATTCTTCCCTGGTTATATCACTGAGGGGAACATATCTGACATATTCCCGCTCTTCCAAAAAAGCGTGTTTTCCCGCGTCTGCTGCCATGTCGGGACTTAATCCCAGATCAAGCAGGTCTTGAGCGGGGTTGGGGGAATCCTTTAATATTCCGTAAAACAACGAATTATAACGGGTATACTCACTCATCTGCTTATTGGTATAAGCATATCCCAGCGAATATGCGACCAGAATAAGGGAAAAAATTCCGAACAGCCATACTTGACGCGGTTTCAACAACCCCCGGTTTTCTCTCCACAGATTTATGAGCATGAGTATAATAACCGGCAGGGCTGATATAACCTGCAATTTGGAGCCCAGAAACAGAAAGGCCGCCGCGAATATAGGCACCATGGTGAGGAATATGGTATTTGCCGATTTTACTATATAGCGGTGATAAATATAGTAAAGCCATGCCGCGATATACAACGCCAGTGTGGTTATCATCATGGGCTCCCCGTACAAACTGTTGAACCACACCAGGTAATTGCCGTCCAAAAACACAAAAAAGGCTATCAATACGAATAACGTTAATTTCAACCGGTTTTTCACATTAAGGTGCTTGAATATTACATAAAAGGCGCACGAGTACATGATTACATAGGCAGCAGCCAAATATGCGGTTTTAAAAGTATCCTTTCCCAATAACAGGCATATTGAGTTTATCAAAGTGATCAGATAAGCCATGCTGGTGGCGCTTAGGCGCTTAAGCAGGTTGGGGGCGCTGACCGCAGAGATTCTGTATTCGGTTACCGGGTAGTCCAGGAACCTGACAAAACCGGGGTCATTAATCTGCTCCGGTTTGAGTTCCAGGCCGGAAACATTCATGACCCTGTCAAAATCGCCCTGATCGGCTACCCCGGGCTGAGGGCTTTGGCAAAGCACGTAGGCTATGATCAATAAACCCACCAGCCCCAATACGACCCATAAATACTTCAACAAATTATATCTTCTCATCTCAACCTTCTTCTATTTCTAAAAAACCTTATGCAAATCTAAACCAAGCAATTTTTCCGGGCGCTGCCCGTCACAGGTCAGATAAAGGGCAAAACCGGCATACAAGTTCAAACAAATACTATGCATAGTTTATCCATTTGTGGGAAAAATACACTAGTAGTCTACAGAATTGCTCAGACACAGATTGGATTGATTCAAATTGAGTTTTAACCGAGAAGGTTTGTGGATATATGCAGGTTGAGGCCAAATATCAGAAATATAAGATTCTGGTTTTATATCTGGGGTACGGCGGCCTTACCACACTGATCAATATATTGGCCTATTCCGGCCTGGCCAAACTGGCGGGTTTACCTTACCTGAAGGCCAACCTCATAGCCTGGATCTTGTCGGTATTATTCGCTTATGCCACCAATCATCTCTTTGTTTTTGAGAGCAAAGCCCGGGGGTTGTTTCCCATTTTGGGACAATGTCTGGCCTTTTTTGGCTGCCGCCTGTTCTCCGGTCTGCTGGACATGACAATAATGTATGTGATGATCGATGTGCTTCACTCCAATGATTTATTGACCAAAATAATTTCCAATATAATAGTGGTCATATCCAATTACCTGTTTAGCAAGCACATAGTATTTCAAGATAAAGGTCAAGGAGAAGTGCTGTAATGAAAACAATCTCGATAGTAGTGCCCTGTTATAATGAACAGGAGGTTTTGCCATATTTCTATGCCGAGGTGTCAAAACTGGCTGCGGATATGGCGTTTGTGGCATTTGAATTCGTTTTTGTCGATGACGGTTCACAGGACTGCACCCTGCCCGTAATTAAAGATTTACAGCGCCGGGATCAGCGGGTTAAATATCTGTCTTTTTCTCGTAATTTCGGAAAAGAATCGGCCATCTATGCGGGTCTTAAAAACGCCCGGGGTGATTATGTGGCTATCATGGATGCTGACCTGCAGGATCCGCCCATGCTGATCAAGGATATGTACCTTATCATAAAGCATGAAGGCTATGACTGTGTTGCCACCAGAAGAACCACCCGCAAAGGCGAGCCGCCGGTGAGGTCGTTTTTCGCCAGGCAATTCTACCGCATAATCAATACTATCTCCAATATTGAATTGGTGGATGGAGCCCGGGATTTCAGGCTGATGAGCCGCCAAATGGTGGATTCCATTCTGCAGATCTGTGAATATAACCGTTTTTCCAAAGGTATTTTCGCCTGGGTAGGTTTTAAAACCAAGTGGATGGAATATGACAATCAGGAAAGAGCTGCCGGCCAGACTAAATGGTCGTTTTGGAAGCTCTATTCTTATTCACTGGATGGGATCATGGCCTTTTCCACCACTCCGTTGGCGTTGTCTTCGGTGATAGGATTGGTTTTTTTCTTGGTATCTTTTGTAATGATTGTAGCCATGGCCGTTAAATACCTATTATGGGGCGGTTCTATATACGGGTGGCCCTTTATGGTCTGTATTCTGCTGTTTATTACCGGGATTCAGCTGTTTTGCACCGGCATAGTCGGCCAATATGTTTCCAGAACCTATTTGGAAACCAAGCGCAGGCCCATTTACATCGTCAAGGAATACAGTGACGAATGCCACTGAAGCCAAGAATCAATTGGTATTAATAAGAAATTTACGGGTTAGCCGGCAAATCTTAACCGTAGTTAACGAGTAATATGTTACATCCCCGTTTATCAATATTAAGCGGGGATTTATTTTCGCTCACTATCAGTTTACTTAAATATAGCGAACCAGCTCTAACCGCCTTTTATCATTGGCTGATTCGTGCCATTTTTTCCGCATATGCATTTAGATGATTAAAATTTATGTTGAGGCATTACCAGCCCTTGCAACGTTGCGTATCCTCCTCATGTATGATTCAGTGGGGATTACGCTTGCCTGCCGTCAAGGGCGAAACGCCCCTCCCCTCCATCTCGGGAGGGTTTGTTGTTGTTAGCATATATAATGTTTGGTTATATATAATATTATTAGAAGGAATATAAATTTATATGCAGAACTATAATAGTTGGTGCAATGAATTCATTTTTCCGCTTATAAACAAAATGCTTTTATTAAGCTGAAATGTTTTCATTATTCCAGCCGCTAAGATAACGGTATTAAAGGAGGTGAGAAAGTGCTTTCAAGTGCAGGGTTTATGTCAACCACAAAGCGTTTAATGTGACATGCTTCATATGAACCGGTGGTTCGTTTTGTTTCAAACTACAGTGCCAAAAATGGAGAATTAAACCAATGGGAGCCTTTCTCAACCTATCCGCTATGCCGGTATGACTGCTTTCCATTCTAATACCAGCTACTGGCCCGGTTGAAGGTGATGAATCCATATAGCCTTTCAGGAATTTGCTCTCCTATGTTCACTGTTGAAACAGTACTGCTTTAACCCTGTATACTCGCATAATAGTCAAAATTTAATATGTCTTACGCTGACTCCAGAGCTGATTCCCCTAAAGCGACAGCCATTGGGGATTTAGCCGCGGTAAATCTGGAAACGGTTTTATCTCCCTTGCTTGGAAAAGAGTCATCTACCGGAACAGTTTTCTCAGTCTCCAAGATCTGATTATGAAGGTTATGAGTCCTGAGGCAAACTGCTACTTCATTCTTGGCTTTTCAGGCAAGGAGGAAGCCGCACCAAACTGCGGCTTTATGGTCAGTGTACATCCTGTGACCAGCCTCCTGATTAAAGTTAGGAGGTTTTCGTTTTAGGGCGGACACCTTAAAAAGTTTGGTCAGGACCGCATAGCAAGATTCGCAGGCTTAATAATTTTAGTGACAAGCTAGTCCAAATGTAATCTAGAATCTCACAATGGCAGTAATCATCATTCCTTTGCATCGCAATGATTTGAATGGGGGGAAGAGAATGAACGGCAAAATAACCCGCCGTCAGTTTATAAAAAGAGGCGGAGCTACGGTTGCAGCTGCAAGTTTAGGGTCGGCTTTGGGTTTTAATCTCATTGTTTCTGCAGCGGTAATCAAAGAACTGCGCACAAAAAATGTTAGTCCGGTACCAACTGTTTGTCCTTATTGCGGTTCTGGATGCGGTCTGGTAGTTTATGCGGAAAAAAAGGATGATAAATTTGTTAAGTTATTGAGCGTGGTTGGAGACCCTGATAATCCGGTTAATGAAGGATGCGCCTGTCCCAAAGGTTCAGCCATGTTTAATCTGAGAGAAATATATGAACCTGAAACCGGAAAGCAGATCATCAATCCCAGGAGGGTAGCAAAGCCTTTATACAGGGCTCCTGGATCAGAGAAATGGGAAGAAAAAGAGTGGGATTGGATTTTGGATGAAATCGCCCAGCGGATCAAGCAGACCCGCGATGAGAGTTTCATTCACAAAGAGACATTGTCTGATGGAAGTGAAGTAATCGTTAACCGGACCGAAAAAATAGCCTCAATTGGAGGATCAGCCCTGGACAATGAGGAATGCTATCTACTATCCAAGATGATGCGCTCGCTGGGTGTAGTTTACCTGGAAACTCAGGCCCGGCTCTGCCATTCACCATCTGTGGGCGGCCTGGCTCCTTCCTTCGGACGAGGAGTGATGACCAACTCCATGATTGACATGAAAAATACCAACTGTGCTTTAATCATGGGCAGCAACTTGGCCGAAAACCATCCCATCGGTATGAAATGGCTGAACAAGGGGCGTTTTGATCCTAAACGCCAGACCAAAATAATCAGTGTAGATCCCCGTTTCACACGAACTGCCGCAGTGGCCGATCTTTATTGTCCTATGCGTTCTGGCACCGATATCGCCTTCCTGGGCGGCATGATCAAGTATATTCTGGACAACGAGCTCTATCACCATGATTATGTGGTCAATTATACCAATGCAGCTTTCCTTGTCAGAGATGATTATGAGTTTAAAGACGGTTTCTTTTCCGGTTGGAACGAAACTAAGCAAAGTTACGATGTTAGCAGCTGGGATTATCAATACGATGAAAACAACAATATCTTGAAGGATGAAACCCTGCAGCACCCGCGTAGCGTTTTCCAACTCATGAAGCAACACTATTCTCGTTATGACATCGATACGGTATGCAAAATAACCGGATCTCCCCAAAGCAAGTACCGGGAGGTCTTGAAAATGTTTTGCGCAACTTCTGCTCCGGATAAGACGGGCTGCATATGCTATGCCATGGGAATTACCCAGCATACGGTGGGTAGTGAAAACATCCGGGCTTTTGCCATTGTACAGTTATTGTTGGGAAATATCGGACGCCCCGGTGGAGGAATCAATGCCTTGCGCGGTGAAAACAACGTTCAAGGCGCCACCGACATGGCTTTGCTGTATCACATTCTGCCCGGCTATATCGATTCACCCACTGACAGCGCTGATTATAAAGATCTCATTTCTTATATCCGCAAGACCACCCCGGGTGCAGGCAATCTGCAATTCAGCAATTTGAAAGAATTCCGGGCTTTGGCAGCGTCTGGCATCAAACATTCCGGCTGGCGAATACACACTTCCAAGTGGATTGTCAGTCTGCTCAAGGCCTGGTATGGGGATGCCGCTACCGAAGACAACGATTTTGCATATCACTATATACCCAAACGTCAGGATACCAAAAATTATTCGCACATCGGCTTATTCGAAGCCATGCACAGAGGCGAAATCGATGGCCTGTTCGTAAACGGCTCCAATCCGGTAGTGGGCGGCCCCAATGCCAATAAGGAGCAGGAAGCTCTCACTAAACTTAAATGGTTTGTCTGCATCGATCTGTGGCTACACGAAACCGCCGAATTCTGGAGCCACAAAGCCTGGGAAAGACCGGTAGAGAATGAAAAGGTAAAGCAGCTCACTCCACAAGACATTCAGACTGAAGCTTTCTTCCTGCCAGCCGCAGCTGTCTATGAAAAAGAAGGCACAGCTGCTTCCACCAGCCGGATGGTTCAGTTCCGCTGGAAGGGTGCTGACCCGGTCGGTGAATCCAAAGCCGACCTGTGGATTTATAATGAGCTGGTCAAACGAGTTCAAAAGCTCTATGAAGGCAGTACCCGTTCTGAAGACGAACCCATCACCAAATTAACCTGGGATTATGATGGTCAACATGGCGAAGAAGAACCCGATATTATGAAAGTGGCCAATGAATTGTGCGGCTTCCAGGTAGCCAGCGGCAAGCCTGTTGAGGGTTTTGCCCTGTTGAAAGATGACGGTTCCACCACCTGCGGGTGCTGGGTATACTGCGGAGCCACCACCTGGAAAGATGGCAAGATGTTTTATAAAGCACAGTCACGTAAGAAAGAAGATCCCGGTAATTTGGGCCTGTTTCCCGAGTGGGGCTGGGCCTGGCCGATGAACCGCCGTATTGTTTACAACCGCTGCTCGGTGCAGCCTGATGGCATTAACCCCTGGCCCGGCGATGATGACCGCAGGTTGGTTTGGTGGGATGCCGGCGCCGATGCCGGCGGTTCCTGGACCGGCCTGGACGTACCAGACATTAGCAAGACTACCGGACCTGACAAGCCGGCTTTTAATGATCCATTTATCATGCGTCCTGAAGGCAAAGGCTGCATCTTCGCCGCCAAAACCTCGATGAAAGACGGTCCTTTCCCTGAGCATTACGAGCCCTGGGAAAGCCCTGTAGCTCCTATTCTGAACAAAACCAGGGTAAACCCGGCTGCCAAAGTATGGGAGCCTGACAATCAAGGCAACGCTGGTCAGTATCCTATTATAGCCACTACTTTCCGCCTGGTGGAACACTGGCAGACCGGCGCTTTGACTCGCAACCTGCCCTGGCTGGCCGAGTTGATGCCCAATATGTTTATGGAGATGAGTGAGGAGCTGGCCCGGGATAAAGGGATCAAGAACGGTTCCAAGGTTATTGTCTCTACCACCCGGGGGGACATCGAGGCTCTGGCTTGTGTGACCAAACGCTTAAAGCCCTTTAAAGTAGGCGGCAAAGAAGTTCATGAGATAGCGCTTTCCTGGCAGTATGGCTTTAAAGGCTATGCCACTGGTGATCCAGCCAACCGCTTAACACCCCACATCGGCGACGCCAACACCATATGTCCGGAATATAAAGCATTTCT
>NZ_DIPG01000054.1:0-14373 GCF_002426325.1 Syntrophomonas sp. UBA5494
CGGCAAATTTTTTGGCATAGAAAAAGAAAAAATCCTCAAATCATATATTTCGGTGAATAACTATTTGGTAGGGAATAAAAAACTGGCTTTAAGAACTCAGGATATAATGATCTTGCTGCCCCACTGCCTGCAGAATTCGGAATGCAAGTTCAAGATCACGGTAGATGTCAACAACTGCAAGAATTGCGGGAAGTGCAAAATCAGCGATTTAAGAGAATTAGCCGAGCGGTACCGTGTCAAACTGCGAGTCGCTACCGGCGGCACCCTGGCCAGAAAATGGATTAGAGAAAACCACCCCAAGGCGGTAATCGCCATAGCCTGCGAACGAGATTTGTCCTCCGGAATTCAGGACACCGGTGAACTTCCAGTCCTGGGGGTGCTCAACTGCAGACCCAATGGTCCTTGTGTGAATACTGATGTTGACGTGGCAGAGATAGAAAAAGCTCTGCTGACAATTAGCAAAGGAGGCTTCTGATGACTTATTTGCTTTTTATTTTACCGGCCCTGGCTTTATCACTTTATGCGCAGTTTAAGATCAAATCCACCTTCGAAAAATATTCGCAGGTGAGATCCCAAAGGGGCATCACCGGCCGGGAAGCCGCAGCGACCATACTGCGCCGCAATCAGATGGGCAGCATCGCCATTGAAGCTGTAGCCGGCTCATTGTCAGACCATTATGATCCGCAGGCTCATGCGGTGCGCCTTTCCGAAACGGTCTACGGCAGCAATTCCCTGGCGGCTATAGGTGTGGCCGCCCATGAAAGCGGGCATGCTATTCAGCACCACCAGCGTTACGGACTTCTGGAACTGCGCCACAGTATAGTGCCGGTAAGCAATTTCGCGTCCTCGGCATCATTTCCCATACTGTTTCTGGGTTTCATCTTGCGAAGCCCCAGCTTGATCCTGGGAGGAATCATCTTGTTCAGCCTGGTGGTGCTTTTCCATGTGGTTACTTTGCCGGTGGAAATAAACGCCTCGCAGCGGGCGGTAGCCGAACTGAGCTCGGCCGGTTTGGTGAGCAACGATGAAATCCCCATGATAAAACAAGTCCTGGGAGCGGCGGCTTTAACCTATTTAGCAGCCACCATTTCCGCAGTATCCAACCTGTTGTATTATTTATTGATTTTTACAGGGGGAAATGACGATTAAAAAGTCTTCAACCCGTGACGGGAACCAATCAACCCCGGCAGCTTCAGGTAAACAGGCGCGTTTGACCGCCTTGCAGATCGTATACGAGGTATTCGAGAAAGGCCAGTATGCCAATCTGGCCTTGGAACGCACTTTGCGCAAGAGCACCTTGGCCTGGGTAGACCGCCACCTGGTTACCGAGATAGTGAATGGAAGCGTACGTATGGTCAGGCACCTGGATTGGGTGCTTGACTTGTTTTTGGCCAAACCGGTCGCCAAACAGCAGCCCTGGGTGCGCAATATACTGCGCATTTCACTATACCAGCTGCTGTTTATGGATCGCATTCCTGATTATGCCTGCGTAGACGACGCAGTGAAAATGGCCAACCTAAAAGCCGGAAAAAGGCTGGGTGCGGTGGTAAACGGGGTATTGCGCAATTATTTGCGCAGCCGGGAGAAGATTCAAATCCCGGCTGAAGATGAATTGCAGTATCTGGCGGTCAAATACTCCTATCCGGACTGGCTGGTGCGGGAATTCCTTAGCCTGACAGATAGCGCCGAGGTTGAGGGGGCTTTGATCTATTTAAACTCCCCCCCTAAAGTGGCGGCGCGCAGCAATCTGCTACGGATTGGCCGGGAAGATCTGTTGGACCGTCTCAAGCAAGAGGGAGTGCGGGCTGAGGCGGGCAGTTATACCCCCTGGTCAGTCCACATCAGAGATTTGAAACAGCCCGTCATCGAGCTCGATTCGTATAAGCAGGGCCTGTTCTACCTGCAAAATGAAGGTTCCATGCTGGCTGCGGCCCTTCTTGAACCGCCTCCGGGGGGATTGGTATATGACCTCGGCGCCGGAGTGGGTGGCAAAAGCACCCATGTGGCTGAAATGACGGGCGACCGGGGTAGAGTAATAGCGGTGGAAAGGCATTCCCATAAGCTGGAACTGCTGAAAGCCAATTGCCGGAGGCTGGGGATCAACCATGTGACCCCGCTGCAAAGCGATATATTACAGCTTGAGCCGGACCTTCCCCAGGCCGAGCGGGTGCTATTGGATGCTCCCTGTTCGGGATGGGGGGTCTTAAACCGCCGTGCAGACGCCAGATGGCGCCTGAGCCAGGAAGAGGTCAAGAACTTGCCGCAGCTGCAGTTTCGTTTGCTACAGGCTGCGGCCGGACTGCTCAAGCCCGATGGACTGCTTTTATACAGCACCTGCACCTTTAATCCGGCTGAGAACGAGCAGGTGGTAGCCCGATTTCTGAAAGAAGCCCCTTTTGCTGTGCAGGGATTTGCGGAAAAGATCAGTTTTTTCCCCTTAACGGCAGAGGACATCGAAGCGGCCCGAAGGGGATGCCTTACTTTAAGGCCGGGCCGATATCAGTGTGACGGCATGTTTTACGCTTTATTGAGGAGATTAGGACATGAATAGTGTTGAAAAAATCGAGCTCCTGGGGATGAACATGCTGGAAATGGAAGATTTCGCAGTTAGCCAGGGACAGCCGCGTTTTCGCGGCCGCCAGTTGCACCGCTGGATATACATAAAAGATACTTCTTCCTTCTATGAAATGAGTGATATCCCGCGCGAGATCAGGCAGCAGTTTGATGACAAAGCATTTATTTCCATACCCAGGGTCTTAAAACAACGGGTCTCGGAAGACGGCACCCGCAAATTCCTGATGGAAATGAATGATAAAAAAAGGATTGAGACGGTATTGATCCCCCAGTCTGCCAATTTGAACGGACGCTACACTTTATGTGTTTCTTCCCAGGTGGGATGTCCGTTTCGCTGCGCTTTTTGCGCAACCGGGCAGGGTGTGTTTCAGCGCAACCTCTCCGCCCACGAAATCGTGGGGCAACTTTTAGGGTCGCGGCGGGAACTCAGACGCCGCCTAAAAAACCCCCAGGAGCCATTGATAACCAATGTGGTCTTTATGGGCATGGGTGAGCCTTTGCTCAATCTTGCTCAAGTGGTTCGCTCCATACAGATAATGAATGATCCGCGTGGAATCCAGTTGGGACAGCGGCATATCACCATTTCCACCTGTGGAGAAGCCCACGGCATTTTGCGGTTGGCCGAGGAGGATTTGCAGGTCACCCTGGCCGTTTCCCTGCACGCCGCTGATGACCAGCTGCGCGACGAGTTGGTGCCTATAAATAAGAAATACCCTTTGGAGACTTTGATGGCTGCGATAAAAACCTATGTTGAAAAAACCGGGCGCAGGGTTACTTTTGAATACATTATGCTCGATCAGGTTAATATCGGCCGCAAGGACGCGGAAAACATGGCTAAGCTGGTAAAACCTTTACTGGCTAATGTTAATTTAATTCCCTATAATGAAGTAGGTGGTTTACTGTACCGCAAACCGGACCCCAGCCGGGTAAAGCAATTTTATAACTGGCTGGCGGCCCTGGGCTTGAACGTGAGTATACGTGAAGAACATGGCGGCGACATCGAAGCGGCTTGTGGGCAGCTGGCGGTGAAGCCAAATTAAATGGGGACGGGGGAAAACCATCCTCTAATATACGGGTTAATGGGTTTTGTGCCCAATCCGGCAGGTCAGGGTGGATTATGAAAGTTAGTGTAGTAACAGATACCGGTAAAATTAGGCCGAGAAATGAAGATAGCTACCTGGTCGACACCGCCAGGGGCTTATTTGCGGTTTGTGACGGAATGGGAGGGCATCGCGGCGGTGATGTGGCGTCTCGCTTGGCAGTACGCACAATTCACGCCTGGATAAAAGAAAATCCTCCAGGCCAGTCTATCACCCCATTGGAAGGCGCCATACAGCAGGCCAATCTCAAGGTTTGGGAAGAGAGTCAGACCAATCCGGATCTGCACGACATGGGAACCACTGCCACAGTGGCGTTAGTATGGGAAAATCGGCTTTTTATGGGCCATGTTGGCGATAGCGCCTTATTTCGCATCCGCAATAATCAGATTGAAAAGCTCAGCCGGGATCACACCCTGGCTGAGCAGATGGTGAGCAAGGGATTGCTCAGTGAAGAGGACTCCCGCAGCAGCGCTTATAATCATATCTTGACCCGGGCTATTGGCATTGCCCCCCGGGTGGAGGTTGACAGCTGCCAGGTTCCCCTATCTCCCGGTGATGCGGTTTTGATCTGCAGTGATGGACTTAGTGATTTATTGACTCCACAGGATATGCTGGCGATCTATCGGAATTATACCAATGATTTGGATAAAATCGCTCAGGAAATGGTTCAAACTGCACTGGCCCGAGGTGGTTATGACAATATAACCCTCATACTTCTACTCATCGACTAGGAGGTTACGAGAGTGAAAGATATGATTCTAGGCGAACGGTATGAACTCCTTGAGGAGGTAGGAGAAGGCGGCATGGCCACGGTATACAAGGCCCACTGCAAAAGCCTGGATCGCATTGTGGCGATCAAAATCCTTAAAGAGGAATATTCACAGGACCAGGTTTTCGTGCAGAGCTTTAAAACCGAAGCCCTGGCCGCAGCCCGCCTATCACATCCCAATATCGTAAATATATTTGACGTTGGCCAGGAAGGCAATATTCATTACATCGTTATGGAATACATCGAGGGCCAGACCTTGCAGGAAGTCATTGCCGCGGAAGTCCAGCTACCCGCAGATAAAGCTGCGGAGATCGCCATCATGATCTGCGAAGGCATACACCATGCCCATGAGAATGGCATAATACATCGTGATATCAAACCTCATAACATTCTTATCACCAAAAGAGGCATTGTTAAAGTAGCCGATTTTGGCATCGCGCAGGCCATCAACAAGAAAACCCTCACCTTCGCCCGGGATCTGGTGGGAACCGTTCACTACATTTCCCCGGAACAAGCCAAAGGAGAACCGGTCACCCCGGCAACAGATATTTATTCTCTAGGCTGTGTCTTATACGAAATGCTGACCGGAAAGCCTCCTTTCGATGCGGAGAGCACTATTACCGTGGCTTTGAAGCACATTCACGATGAACCCATCCCCCCGGAAAAAATCAATCCCGCAGTAGGAAACGCCCTTTCCGCCATAACCTTGAAGGCTATGGAAAAACTGCCCGCACACCGTTTTGGCAGCGTCGAGGAGATGCGCAATGCGCTCATAAATCTGGACGAATCAGTAAGCAGAGTGAGAAAGGATCGCAACGGGACTACCTTAATAATGAGTCCTATTAACTCCAGTAATAAAATCCCGGCTACCAAGCGCAAAATACGCCCGGCCGGGATGGCCATTATCGCCGTGGCTATTCTAGGCCTGTTATCCGGTATATGGTGGGTGATGGGCGGCAGTATATTCGGCAAAGAGGTTCAGGTTCCCAATCTGCAGGGTATGGAATTGAAAGAAGCCACCGAAGAATTGGCGGCTTTGAATCTAAAAATAGCGGTGGCCGGACGTAATTTCAGCGATGAGGTTGAAAAGGATCTGATTATTTCGCAAGAGCCGGCCCCAGAGCAGACCGTGAAAACAGGCCGGGAAATCTCGGTAATATTGTCCAAAGGTCCGGAGATGGTGCAGGTTCCCAATGTGGTCGGCCTGCCACAGGGGGATGCCGAGATTCAGCTGCGTAACAACGGGCTGGAAGTGGGAACAACTGATCAGAATTATGATGATCGTTATCAGCTCGGTCAGGTTATTTCCCAGAGCCCAAGCGGCGGGGAAGCTGCCAAGGGTTCCAAAGTGAATTTGTTGATCAGCAAAGGCAAGACCCCGCCCAAGGTTCCCATGCCTGCCTTGGAGGGTTTGAGTCTGGATGAGGCTGAAGATAGATTGACTGAGAAGGGACTGGTTTTAGGTCCGGTAAAAAGGCAGGACAGCAACACCTACAAAAAAGATATTGTAATATCTCAGGATACTGCCTCAGGGATCTTGA
The DNA here is from genome assembly GCF_002426325.1 of Syntrophomonas sp. UBA5494. Taxonomy (NCBI): domain Bacteria; kingdom Bacillati; phylum Bacillota; class Clostridia; order Eubacteriales; family Syntrophomonadaceae; genus Syntrophomonas; species Syntrophomonas sp. UBA5494. The sequence continues at coordinate 5,985 of NZ_DIPG01000054.1, forward strand.
TTGAGCAGGGAAGCACCGTCAATCTGGTAGTCAGCAACGGCGCCAAGGCTACCGCCAAGACCAAAACCCTGCAGTTTACCCTGCCTACAGGAGAAAAACAATACCAGGTTGTTATAAATGTTACTGACTCTGAGGGAACCCGCCAGGTGTACAAGCAAACCCATAACTCAGGAACCAATGTTAACGTAGGGGTAAGCTATTACGGCAGCGGAAGCGCCGAGGTCAAACTGAACTCGGAGCGCTTCAAGGTGTTCAACCTGCAGTAATTAACCCCGGTAATTCTCAGGAGGGAGTAGATGCCCCATCAACCATTTACTGGCTTGATACTAAAAAAATACAGCGGTTTCTACTATGTGCAGGATGAAGCGGGCAAGATCTATGAGTGCAAACTGCGGGGCAAGGTCAAAAAACAGGTCATATTGACCGGAGATAAGGCCGTAATTACCCCTTTGGACGAAGCCCAGGGCATTTTGGAGAGGGTGGAACCGCGCCAAAATGAGCTGTACCGGCCCCGCATTGCCAATGTAAACCTGGTCCTGATAGTAATGGCTTATGATCGTCCTGAACCGGTTCCCATGCTTTTGGACCGCCTGCTTATACTGACACTTCATGGAGGACTTACACCCGTGATGGTGTTGAACAAATGCGACCTTAAAGCCAGTGAAAAAGCTGCCGACATTATGCATATATATAAGGGCTTGGGGATTCAGATTATCAGCACCTCAGCCAAACAGCGCTGCGGACTGGAGCAACTGCTGACCGCCATAAAAGGTAAAATTGCGGTTTTTGCAGGGCCTTCCGGTACTGGTAAGTCTACCCTCTTAAATAATCTGGCCCAGAACTTGAACATAAAGACTCAGGAGGTCAGCAACAAAATCGGCCGGGGCAAGCACACCACCCGGCATGTCGAATTACACCCCCTGGAGGGCGGAGGCTGGATAGCCGACACCCCGGGGTTCAGTACTTTGGATTTGCCCGAGGATTTGACCAGCCGTCAGCTGGGCGCTTATTATCCGGAATTCGCTCCCCACCTGGAGGACTGTCGTTTCCAGGATTGTCTGCACTACCGCGAGGCGGAATGCGGTGTCAAAGAGGCTCTGGAAAGCGGGCAGGTGTCCGGACTGCGCTACCACAATTACGTGGCTATTCTGGAGGAAGTGATGAGAAATGAGAGGTGTTACCGGTGATTTTAATTGCTCCATCTATTCTGAGCGCCAACTTCACCCGTCTGGGAGAGGATATACAAAAGGTGGAAAAAGCCGGTGCTGATTGGTTGCATATAGATGTGATGGATGGCCGCTTCGTACCCAATCTTACTATCGGTCCGCAAGTAGTGGCGGATATTCGGAAAATAACCGGATTATTTCTTGATGTTCACCTGATGATCGAAAAACCTGAACAATTGATTCCCGCTTTTATCGATGCCGGGGCGGACCTGGTTACGGTGCATGTGGAGGCCTGCGCGCATCTGCACCGGGTGGTGAGCATGATTAAAGAACTGGGCGCAAAAGCCGGAGTAAGCCTGAATCCTGCTACCTCTGAGCATTGGCTGGAACCGATACTGCCGGAACTGGATCTGGTTCTGGCCATGTCGGTCAATCCTGGTTTTGGGGGGCAGCGCTTCATACCGGGCGTACTCGCCAAGATTAAAAGGATTAAAGCCTTGATTGACTACTCCCGGACTGAGTGCTATTTGGAGGTGGATGGCGGCATCAACGCAGATACCGGGTATGATGTGGTAAGAGCGGGCTGCAATGTCCTGGTAGCCGGCTCTTATGTGTTTAATAACCATAGTATTGCAGAGGCCATACAGAATCTGAAAGCTCTGCGTGCTTGACCTGATGGGCTACTAGTGCTAACATCAAATATATTAAAATACTATATTGACCTTTCTTCGGGGATGGGTGCAACTCCCTATCGGCGGTAAAGCCCGCGAGCCGCAAGGCATGATCCGGTGAAACTCCGGGGCCGACAGTAACAGTCTGGATGGTAGAAGAGAGGCTGGTTGAGCATGGTTTGCTCAGCTTGTCTTGTCATGTCTAACCCGATGGAAGTGTCGGGTTTTTGCTTTGTTTGGAGGCGAAAAATTGCATCAGGATGAGGTCTATATGCGCAGAGCGCTTGAATTGGCCGCTCTGGCCACCGGTCGAACCAGCCCCAATCCCCTGGTGGGAGCCGTAGTGGTTAAAGATGGGGCAGTGGTAGGGGAAGGATATCATCACCGGGCCGGAACACCCCATGCCGAGGTGCATGCACTCAGGCAGGCGGGAGAATTGGCCCGGGGAGGCACCCTTTACGTAACCCTGGAACCCTGCAATCATCATGGCCTGACTCCGCCCTGTACCAGGGCAGTGATTAACGCCGGCGTCAGAAGATGCGTAGTGGCCATGGAAGACCCCAATCCGCTGGTGAATGGCCGTGGTCTGACCACTCTAGAGCAGGCTGGCATCGTAATTGAGACTGGATTATTGCAGGCCGAGGCTGAAAAGCAAAATGAGGTTTTTATTAAATATATTTGCACCGGCTTGCCTTTTGTAACCCTCAAAACCGCCATGACCCTGGATGGCAAGATAGCCAGCAATAGCGGGGACTCCAAATGGATTACCTCCGAGCCCGCCAGACGTTGGGTGCACCAGCTCAGAGACCGGGCCGATGCTATTCTGGTGGGGATCGGCACGGTTTTAGCCGATGATCCCCGGCTGAATACCCGGCTCAATGACAGGGAAGGCCGGGATCCGGTGCGCTTAATCGTGGACGGCCGTCTGGATTTGCCCGTAAACAGCCAGATCGCATCCAGCAGTAAGCAGCAGACCACGCTGGTTTTTACATCTGAAAAGGCTGACCCCAGGCGGACCAAACGCTTGGAGCAATTGGGCCTGGAGGTCATAACCATTGACGGGGCCCCGGACGACCTCAATCTGGAGCAGGTATTGCAGATTGCCGCCCATCGCAAGCTGTGCAGTGTTCTGGTTGAGGGCGGCGGCAGCATAAATGCCAGTTTACTGAAATACAACCTGATCGATAAACTGTACTGGTTTATCGCCCCCAAAATTATCGGGGGAGCTAAAGCCCCTTCTCCGGTTGAGGGCAGCGGTTGTAAAAATATGGCGGATGCCATCGAGGTTGAGGATTTGCAGATAACATTTATCGGCCAGGATATTCTGGCCACCGGGTACGTTAAAAAACCAGCCTGTCGCTGAGCAGGACAATAACTTTAGGTAGCGGGTGAGAGCCATTTTTACAGGAATTATAGAAGAAATCGGATTCATCAGTGATATAAAACGGGGAGCCCACTCCATTCGCCTGGGGGTGAAAGCGGAGAAAATCCTGGAGGATGTCAAATTGGGTGACAGCATCGCGGTAAACGGGGTATGTTTAACGGTGGTGCAATTTGAATCCCGGCAATTCTGGGCAGATGTTATGCCGGAAACCTTTGCCAAGACCGCTTTAAGAGATTTGACATTGGGATCCCCGGTTAACCTGGAACGAGCCCTGAGGCTCAGCGACCGCCTGGGCGGGCATCTGGTACAGGGCCATGTGGATGGCATCGGTTCAATAATCAAACGGGAGCGTTTTGAAATAGCCATCGTCTATAAAATCAAAGCCCCGCCGGAAGTGTTGAAATATACGGTAGCCAAGGGTTCAATTGCCATAGACGGAGTGAGTCTGACCGTGGTCGAAGTGGGCAGCGACTACCTGACGGTCTCCTTGATCCCCCATACCGCACATCTTACCGTTTTGGGCTCCAAACAACCCGGACAGGAGGTCAACCTGGAAAGTGACATTATTGGACGCTATGTGGAGAGACTACTGTCAAGGACTGATCAACCTTTAAACGGCAGCTTGAGCATGGATTTTCTATCCCAACATGGATTCTTATAAAGGAGGCACTTATTATGTTTAATACCGTTGAAGAAGGAATAGCAGACGTTCGGGATGGCAAAATGATCATTGTGGTCGACGACGAGGACCGCGAAAACGAAGGGGATATTGTGATTGCCGCGGAAAAAGCCACCCCGGAGGTAATCAACTTCATGGCTACCCATGCCCGCGGGTTGATCTGTGTACCCATGGAAGGCAAGCGCCTCGATCTTCTGGATATCAAACCCATGGTGACCAATAACACCGACAGTCATGAGACCGCATTTACAGTCTCGGTGGATCATTATACCAGCACCACCGGCATTTCCGCTCATGAAAGGGCTGCCACCGTCGCGGCCTTGATTTCCCCCGACAGTACCGCTAAGGACTTCAGGCGCCCGGGGCATATTTTTCCCTTGCGCTACCGCGAAGGCGGGGTATTGCGACGGACTGGCCATACCGAGGGTTCCATCGACCTGACCCGCCTGGCCGGGCTTTATCCGGCGGCGGTGATCTGCGAGGTTATGAGCTCGGACGGAACCATGGCGCGGGTGCCCGAACTGATTGAATTCGCCCAAAACCATGGATTGAAAATCATTAGCATTGCCGATCTCATTGAATACCGGCGCCGCCGGGAAAAGCTGGTGGTACGGGTGGCCGATGCCAAGCTGCCTTCCAAGTTCGGCGATTTCAAGGCAGTGGCATATCAATCCCTGCTCGATAATAAAGAACACCTGGCTCTGGTCAAAGGGGAATGGAAGCCGGATGAGCCCGTCCTGGTTAGGGTGCACTCGGAGTGCTTGACCGGTGATGTGATGGGCTCCTCACGCTGTGATTGCGGTGATCAGCTGCAGAAAGCCCTGGAGATGATCGAGGCTGAAGGCAAAGGGGTTCTGCTGTATATGCGCCAGGAAGGGCGCGGCATAGGTCTGTGCAACAAAATTAAAGCCTATAAGCTGCAGGATAAGGGTATGGACACGGTGGAAGCCAACATTAATCTGGGCTTTGCTGCGGATTTGAGGGACTACGGCATCGGGGCCCAGATTCTGGTCGATCTAGGCATCCGCAAGATGCGTCTGATGACCAATAATCCTAAAAAACTTAAAGGCCTGGAAGGATACGATCTGGAGATAACCGAGCGTGTTCCCATGGAGATCCCCAGCAAAGAGGAGAATCGCCGTTATCTGCAGACTAAAAAGGATAAAATGGGCCATTTGCTGGTTAATTTGTAAGGTTAAAGATTTAGAGGAGGAATGAGTTTTGGCACAGGTATTCGAAGGAAAACTAGTGGGACAGGGGCAGCGATTTGGACTGATCGTATCCCGGTTCAACGAATTTATCACCAATAAGCTGTTGTCAGGATGCATCGACGCCCTGACACGCCATGATGTGGATCCTGACAACATCGATGTGGCCTGGGTGCCGGGCGCCTTTGAAATGCCCCTGACGGCACAGCGGATGGCTCAAAAAGGTTATGATGCGGTAATATGTCTGGGTGCGGTTATTCGCGGCGCCACACCGCATTTTGAATATGTGTCTGCTGAAGTGACCAAGGGCATAGCTCAGGTGGGTTTACAGACCGGAGTTCCGGTGATCTATGGAGTAATAACCGCTGATACCATTGAACAGGCCATAGAACGGGCCGGGACCAAGGCCGGCAATAAAGGGGTCGATGCGGCTGTGACCGCCATTGAAATGGTAAATCTCTTAAAACAATTGTAAGCTGTCGAAACATCCCGGAGACGATAGATTTTTTACAATCTTGAAGACAAGGATTATTGTAATAAGCCCGTTAATCCAGGGGATGATCCCGGCTGATCGCAGCTTAAGTCTATTCCCAGGCCGGCGGTCAGAGCAAGAATAAGCCTGTACAAAAGCCCTGCAGCTTACTGATGTGGCAGTAATCATTTCACAATTTGTGAGTTTCCCGGGCGGGGCTGAAGTGAAGTCGAAAGGAGGGCTGATGCGGCCCTCCTTTACCGTTGATTTACCTAGTATTTATGGCTTAGCGGGGAGGCTCCTTCTGCAGGATTATTTTAGTGACGATGTTGTCGCGCACCTGAAAAATCACCCCGCCGTCGTTGTCGCCATAGGCAGCATCGATATCTCCGCTAGCCCCCGGCTTTTTAGCATAGCCATAATTTGGGCCATAAGCATCGGTCACTGCAGGGTCAAAGGGATCGCCCACTTTAATTCCCCGCGCGGTCATCAAGGCCGGGTTTTCGATATGCATTACTTTAAGTTTGTCCAGCTTGGTGAAAGTAAAAGTGCAGCCCCGGCTCTGATCATAATAAACCGTACTCATACCCAGAGTTTTCCCGGCAGGGAAAAGAGCAGCGACCTCTTGAGAAGTTGATTCTCCAACCATGACCGTGCCCTGATCGGTTGTAAGCCGCATGTCGGCGGCCTGTATGACATTAACCCCTTGAGGAATCTCGATCTGCAGTTCCGGAGCGCGGCTGGCAGTCCACAAAGCGAATGCCACCACCACAGCGACCAGGCTCAGCAAGAGCGCATATTGTTTTTGGTTGGAAGTCATAGTATGTCTCCCCTGATGTAAAGATATTGCCACTTACCATTATATCCTGTAACAGGTCAGGTGAATACTGCCCAGTCCAGACATAGGATCATTAAGTTTGTAGGCAGGTCAGTTCAAAAAGGAGATCTCATGGATATGAAGCCCCATACTCCCAGAGTCTGGGGGGATAAGCGTTATCACAGCCTTAACTACCACCTGCGCCAGAAATATGGCTGCAAGATATTTAAAATACCACTGGATGCCGGTTTCACCTGCCCCAACCGGGACGGCACCTACTCTGTTTCAGGCTGCCTTTTCTGCACTCCCAGGGGTTCCGGTGACTTTGCCGGCCAACGCAGCTTAGATCTATCACAGCAGTTTTGCCAGGTAAAAGAGATGATGCACCGGAAATGGCGTGCGGCCAAGTACATAGGTTATTTCCAGGCTTTTAGCAATACCTACGCCAGCCCCGAGCGCTTACGCCAGATCTATATGGAAATAGCCGCCCAGCCAGGAGTGGTAGGCCTGGCTATCGCCACCCGTCCCGACTGTCTGCCTGTAGAGGTGATGGAAGTTTTGGATGAGGTCCGTCTTCATACCGACCTGTGGGTGGAACTGGGTCTGCAGACGATACATGAGAAAACCGCTCAAGCCATGAACTTGCAATATGACTGCCGCGATTTTGAGACTGCGCTTAAACTCCTGGGTGAGCACCATATCGAAACCTGTGCCCATATCATTCTGGGACTGCCCGGAGAGAGCCGGGAGGATATGATGGAGACCGCCGCTTATCTGGCCAGGAGCCCGGTGCAGGGGGTCAAAATACATCTGCTCCATGTGATGAAAAATACCCCGCTGGGGCTAAAATACCAAAAAGATGGTTTTGCCGTGCTCGATGAAGAGCAGTATGTGAATCTGGTTGTGGAGGTTTTGGAAATCCTGCCTGCAGATATGATTATCCACCGCTTAACCGGGGACAGCCCCCGCGAACTGCTGATAGCCCCGCAATGGAGCCTTAAGAAGTGGGAGGTTTTAAACCGCATCGATCAGGTTCTGGTACAAAGAAACACCTGGCAGGGAAAGCGATACGAGAGCGGACAATCATGAAAATGCCCGGGATCCGTCCGTATATCGTGGGCAAAGTTAGCATGAAATGACTCTAGGAAGCAAATAAAGACTAAAAAAGAGAATCTCCCCTTTGATAAATAGAAATTGCTTCACAAGACCACCTATCAAAGAAAGGAGATACTCTTATGGGACCAGTTGCCAAATTGGAAGTTTAGATCACTCCCAGGCGTGACAATAAAGTATCGGCTGCTTTTAAATGGTAGTTTACACGGACGCTGAGACTGGGATTGTCGCTAGTTTCGAAAATAAAGGCATGAACCCCAAGATACTGGCCGGAAGCCCTGGCCAGACTTCCTTCAACTGGGTAGCGAAATAGACTAAATTTCTTATACGATGTGCTAATGCCGCTGTTCAGCTTGCTTACAATAGCACTGGCCATCGTTTTGGTAGTGATTGTGGGATAATAAATTAGACTTTGTCCCACTGAGTCACTGATTTTTGTATAGTTATAACCTTCATGCATATCCATCAGCCAGTCGACATCATAACTTTTAACAGCAGCGTAAATTGATTTAGAGAGGGTATTATCACAGGACTCTTTACTGCTTTGCGGGAAATCACGGTTAAGGTCTCCGTTATAAGTACGGGTCTTGTTTTCTACAGCTTTTTTATTGGCCTGCGGCAACACAATTAATTTACCTTTTTTTATATCCCAATCCTTTACTTTCCCTGCTGCTGTGTATCCGGCGGGTTCGTTGCCGTGTACACCGCCCACAATCATAACAACCGGTCCGGACACGCCGCTATCAATAATATACATCGGGGTTGCATATGTAGTTCCGGCAGCAATAGTAACTGTGGTCCGCTTAGTCTTGGCGGGAGCTGTTAATCCCTTATTTAGAGCTGCCTTGGTTATCGGACCAACAACGCCATCTGTTTTTA
>NZ_DIPG01000107.1:0-2565 GCF_002426325.1 Syntrophomonas sp. UBA5494
TGTGTCAAAAAGATTAAGTAAATTTGTTCCATGCTTGATTGATAGCGATAATGCGGACCGGGCATACGGTCCATATTTATCCGTATTTATGTTATTACGGTTAAGTGTCTCAGAGAACAGCCTGACCGGGGCAGTTTCTTTTCAACGAAACCGAACCGCTGCTTAAAATACATATTTACTCGAGGTTCCCAACTCCACCACAAGGTCTTTGGCGTCAAAATAGACCAGGTCGCCGTCGTCATAGTGCCAGATGGCCTGGGAAACCGTGGGCTTCTTGATGCCGTTTGTTTCCAAATACTCACTGCAAACCGCCGACCACTTAACCTTTTCCCTGCTGCCATCGGTGGAGATAGCCTCTCTGTCATCGGTTGTAAAAGAATGCATTTCGCCGTTTTCTTTGAATGTAAAGATGCCGCTGGCAGTGATCCCATTAAACGATATAGTGGCTTTAGCATGTAAATCATCTATCTCTTCCCAGGCAACATAATCCTGCAATGCCGCGTCAGGCATAATAAGACACTCCGAAAGGAAAGTGACCAGACCGGCTTTATCCATAGCGTCTCCGCTTTGATCGAACAAGGTGAAGAGCTTGGCCAGTACTCCTCTCATTGAGCCATTACCGGCGATATAAGAATCCAGGCCTTCAAAGGGAATCCCATACATTGAGCTGTCAATATAAGCGATTCTACTCGGTTCACCAACAAAGTTGTACTGTGTGTAGTCCATAATGACTGTCGGTTTATCTCTGCCAAATGAAAAAGCAACATCTTGATAGGTTGCTTTCATATAAGACATTTTGGGAGTGCCGATATAGCCGCAATATCTGAAATATTTCTGAACTGGCCCCGGCAGAGCCGCGATTTCTGCTTCGGTAAACACACCGTTTTCAGAAGTTATTTCGGTTGATAAACGGCCGGTTATTTGGGCAAATTCCGCCCTGGTCTTCGAATATGGGATGTTAAAAAACACCGTGATCATTCCTATGATACTCAGCAGCACTCCGGCAATCACCATCATTTTCCTTTTACTCCTCTTTCTCATAACGATTCTCCATTTCAATGGCCGAGGCTATCATGTCATAGTAATTCGGCAGATACACAGATATTACCATAAATAAATCTTAAACCTTCGCATCAATAATATAACCAGCCATATCAATCTTCTGGTCTGCCTGCCTTCTATAAGCTCTTATTCCCAGTCCCACCGCGAGGTATAACAACGAAGCGAAGACTCCGTTGATTGGCGAAACCAGGATCTCTTTTCCGGCCGCGATGCTTATATAATCTGATATGACCAGCAGGTTTATTAGCGAATCCTCTACCGCATGCAAAATAACGCATGGCCAAACTGACTTTGTCACCCTAAAAAGCTCGGTAAACATCACCGTCCAAGATAAGAATGTGGTGAAAGCGACCAGTACATATACTGCCCGGCTGACAGGCATTACCGATTGTATATCTGCTTCAGGCAAAAAGACCAGGTAATATGGAACATGCCATGCGGTCCATACACAGCCAACGATGAGATATAGCTTCCAATCATCAAGATCTAATTTGATAAGTTGTGAAGTGAGATAACCACGCCAGGCTGTCTCCTCAAAGATATCTATAATAAAATTGATTAACAAAGTACTGCAAAACGCCCAAAAAACCAGCTTAAAATCAAGTCCGGACAGGTCCATCCAATCCGTGGCAGCCCCGATCATCAGAACGATTGTTGTTACAACAGGAAATATTAACACAGAAGCCAGGTACCATTTAATATTTCCTTTTAAATTGGGCTTGAAGCCCAAATCTCCCCAACGGGTCTTTGAAAACATAATAATCAGAAATGCCGTCAATAGAGGCAGAACCAACCATATCCCCATGCCCAGAGAATCACCTTTAGGTTGTCCGGGCAGGTAAGAGTCCGCCGCGACCCCTATCCACCCGCTGACAATAACAATAAAAACGAATAATCCGATATTGCGAATGGCTTGTTGATTCATTAAAAAACCTCCTCTCAATCCGTAATTTATTAAGACGCCAATGGCTTTAGACACACGCCCTTCTTTCTGTATGATTGTTGATTTTCTTATGGGGATTTGTGTTTCCGCAGTCGCTCTGAAAGTATTACATCATCAGCCGCACTGGATAATATGTCCATCAAATCTTGCAATTTATAATCTTTTGGCAGCATGCGGTTGGCAGCCATAACTGAAAGCCCCAACTGAAATATCCTCAGTTTCAACAATATGGTTTTTAACTCATCTATTGTAAAACCATCCAGTTCAGGATCTTTTTTCATCTCTTCAATTAGAGCGGGCGTCATTTTTTCATCATAGCCTCTTATGTAGCTGTTATTTTTCATGACTAAATCTCTGAAAAGAACGCTATACTCCATGGCAAACCTGAGACTTGCCTTCCCCATATCGTAAAATGGATCCCCGGAGCTTTCTTCAATTAAGAGCCGCTGGCTTATGCCTATAATCCTTTCTAATAAAGCTTCCGTCAGTTCATGGGTGTCCTTGAAATTCACATAGATGGGGGCTACTGAGCTCCCCATTTTCTCGGCGATTTTTCTCAT
>NZ_DIPG01000107.1:2794-18915 GCF_002426325.1 Syntrophomonas sp. UBA5494
CATATGTTATATAATATATGTTACACAAACTGAAATGATACTGCAAGCGTTAAAAATAATTAGTGGATTCACCTTTACGGGCTTATGCCGCTGGAAATGTAGCTAGAACAGTAATTAGGGCGGGGGGAGTATTGGCATACAAAAAATTGAACATATGCCAGGTGATATCTGCCCTGGATGAGGGGTTGGCGGCGTAATTATTATCATCGCGCTGGCCAAGAAGATCAGTAAACGATGCAGGCAATCGATGTGAATCATTCTGAAGCCGTTTTATGAGGGATGAGCGCTTAACAGAAGCGATAGGGAATTATGCCGGGGAGACGGTATGCTTTTTGCGAAGAACAATGCACAAAATAATAATCTTCAGAATAGTATAGGAAATAGGAAAGCAAATTCGCTTGTTAAATTTGTAACAACCGTAGACGGAGTGCCTTAGTTATAATTTTGCCTTGCAGTTCATTATTCGTGCACCACAGCCGGTTTAGGAATCAGAGCATCATTACTTGTCATGAAAATTATGGGCACACAAAATGATGTCCTGCAGCATATTATATAAATTAGGGAAGCGACCCCGCTTGTTAAACTTGTCACAGCCAGAGAAAACGAGGTACAGCTTATTGAAAATTTAACATTGATGTCATTATTCTTGCCCCAGGAGTATATGGCTTAAGTTCTTCCAGAGGTAAGACCGGGGGCCCTTAACCACCGCCTTTACCTCTCGGTGGAATCCTGTCAGGCGCGCGGGTTGCTCTCCAGTTGCCCTACCCGCCTGATAGGGAAAAGATACTATTACATTCAATGGAGTAAATTAATTGATTAATAAGCTTTAACCCATTTTTTCTACTAACATGAGCGCGATCAATAGACCATAGATAGTCAATGTTTCAATAAAAGCTAAGGAGATGAACAGAAGTCGTTTTATCTCATCGCGTACTTTAGGCAGCCTGGCGATTGATTCGAAAGATTTGCCCCCCAGCAAACCCATACCAATGCCGCCGCCGATGCCAGCGATGGATACTGCCAGACCGGCTCCCAAGGCAATAAGTTCCATAGTTTCCCCTCCTTCCATGCCACGATGCACTTATTTATTAGCGACATCCAGGGGATTCGACTTAGTTAATGGCTTATGATAAAGAGCAATATATACGAATGTGGCAACAAAATTGCCTGAAAATCTGATACCGACCGCTACAGGGTTCAAAATAACGGCTTATGCCCATTGCTGTTGACAAAGGAATATGCTGTAAATGAATTCGGATTAGACACTAATTGGGATAAAGTTAAAGGCTTTGGTGTGGGAACACTTTGTTTCCTGTCATAGAGACTATATGCCACTTTCCAATTTTGCCGTTCATCGGCTCTTTTTTTCTGATAAAAACTTCTTCTTGTTTCTAGCTGTTGCAGTGCTACTCTTTCTGCAATGATGGTTCCGATATACAACGCCACATATATGCCGCCTTTAATAAGGTAATAAATGAAAACATAGAATAAAAACAATTGTTGCAGTTCAGTCATTTTCACACCTCCCCTCCATCACATCTTTAAAACCCCCCATTTTCCAATGAATCCGAAATATATTCAAATCACTCCAGGCCAAATAAAACCGCAACCGTAAGTCTAAACGACATGCTGAGCCTCAGCAGCCCTCCCTTCATTTCTTAGCCAAAGCGACATTCCCGTATCATATTATATTTACAACACAATGTGAGGGTTACACAGATATGCAAAAGAATAGTATAACAAGCTGCGGTCTATTAATAAGACTCTAATTTTTTGTTATGATGCAATTAGGGCATATAGAGAACCTGATTAGAAGTAAAGTAAAGGATGAATTGGGAAATGCTTCTTTACAAAGCTGCGGGTTGGCCGAGCCGGAATCGGCACGGCAACGCAACGGAAAACGTCTATTCAGTTCGCTTCATAATTAATTACTCTAATTGAGGTAAAGCTTGAAGAGGGGATGGTCAGCTATGTTCAAAAAAGTCTTAGTGGCAGTGGATGGGTCGGATAGTTCTCAGGGAGCCATCAAACTGGTCAAAAATTTGGCCCAGAGCGGAATGGTGGAAGCGATTACTCTGATAAGCGTGGCCCCTTCGCCGTCCCTGCCTCTGCAGGCCATGGATTTTATGGTTTCAGAATCAAACAGGTTTGAGCCTTTATCACAAATGGTGGTGGATAACACCCGAGCCAGCCTCGAAAGCGCTGGTCTTAAGGTTGATACGGTTGTTGTCAGCGGCGATCCGGGTGTGAAGATATGTAAATATGCCGAGGAACACCAGTTTGATCTGATCCTGCTGGGCAGCCGCGGACTCTCCACAGTCAAGGGCATGGTACTGGGGAGTGTCAGCCATAAGGTGTTACAGACGGCGCACTGTCCCGTGCTCATTTATCGCGCCTAGTCGTATTCTGCCAGGTAGTATCAGACTTATGGGGGCGGTTCGCATAAAGGCAGACTTGCAACCACATAATATGGATACTACTTACTTGGAGGTGACAGGGTGAATAAAGTCGTAGCTGTGGATGATGGACTTGCACCGGTAAAGAACTTCTTGACAGAACAAGGGTGCCGAATCATCAATATTGACGCGGCCAGGAATCAGAAGGTGGATGCAGTCATTCTGTCGGGAATGGACCGGAATTTTCTGGGCATGTCGGATATCATGATCGATGCTCCGGTAGTCAGCGCGGAGGGGATGAGCCCTGAAGAGATTTGGATGGCGATTAAACAGGTTTCCAGAGATTTGCAATAAATCCGGTTATAAGATAGACATGTATAATCAGGCAGCGATTGCTCCTGATGTACAAATGCTTGTTGCCTGAATAGTATCATGTATAAATCAATTTCCCCAGGTCAAAGTCCTGGGGAAATTGTTGTGTAGCGGATGTGTCGGCTATTCCCAGTTTACAATTTGGCCCCATTGCTCCGGGGTGACAGGGACCACAGATAGGCGCGGAAGCCTGATCAGATCCCAATTATCGAATCTCCTGCTGGCTTTGACTTCGGCCAGCATCACTTTTCGGGCCAATTCCTTTACTGGGGCCACTTTAAATACTAATCCCTTGGTATTTGCATCCATGTAAGAGGAACTGACGATCTCCGCTGTTCCCACGATGGCCCTTTCTCTGCCGGTGTGGTATATGAAGGCCAGATCCCCGGGCAGCATCTTTTTGATGTTGGCCAGGGCCTGCGGAGCCTTGACGCCATCCCACACCGCCTCCTTTTCCCTGATTAAATCCGACCAGGAATATTCATCAGGCTCGGTTTTCAATAACCAGTAAGCCATTTATTCACCTCTGCATCCTGACGCAAGTGGGGAAAGTTCCTGACTTCGCATTTTGCCCCACTTGCGCCGCTTACAACAGTTTAGCCCTGCTGGCCGGGTTTACCCATTTTGCTCATGAATTCAGGTATCAGTTCAACCAGTTTTGAAACGCTGCCTTTTTGTCCCAGGGAATAGACTTGGGTGCCGTCCTGATCGATAATCAGCAAAGCGGTCGGTGTAATACTGAGCCCTGCCCCGCCGCCTTCGCCTTTGCCGGCCCCGTGCTGCGGTTCATTGCCCTCTCCGCCGCCGGCGCCGAAGCCTGCGCGGACGGAAATCAGAGGAATGATGGTTTTGCCGTTACTCTCGATCGGGTCGCCAACCACCGTCTTGGCCTGCACCATGTTTTCCAGATGAGATACCAGGGCTTCAAGACTTTCTTTAAGCATATTGAACAGCCTCCTTTTGTTTTTTTCGCATTTTTATCATCGGCCACCATATGGCTCTAACCGGCCTCGCCAGTAAGAATAATAAGACGATAATGATGATCTGCAAGGGGATAAAGTATCCGCTGGCTTTTCCCTGAATATCCAGCGCCTCCCCGGTAAAATCCGGGTAAAAGTTAAGCGTGCTGCTGCTCCAAAGCACCGCTGACATAATTGCCATTGCAAATCCGGTCAATGATGGGTCATCAAAGCCGTAACGCCCGGATACATTGAGATCTAAATGCATAGCCCGCTGCAGTTTGAGCAATGCGGCCTTTACTGCGGCTAAAAGCTCCCGATTGATGAAGGCTGACAGGCGGGTAGTTGATTTGGAGCGCTGCTTTTGGCTTTTGGGCTTTTTTTTGGCCTTATCCGTACCCTTGTCTGTGGAAACAGGCTTCCTCAGACCGAATAAACCCAGAATAAGGCTGGTTTTCCCCTGACCGCGCATCACCTCCAGGCTGAGCAGTCCCCCGGCCCATCCGATTCTCCCCTTCAATTTCAGCTCTTGAGCGTACCCTCCCCTGAAATCAAAGTTGATGGGGGCCAGCAACACCACCAGCAGCAAAACTAGCAGGGCATCCAGCAAGTACCACAGCGCCGCAATCACCGCAGCCCTCCTTTCTTATCGCCCCGGGGGGAAATAAGCCGCCGGGCAAAAGTGATCGTACCCGATATTAACCGGGGGATTTGATGAAGGGTTGACTGACTTAACTCGGATAACAAGCCTATGCCGGGGAGATAACTAGCCCCCAGCAGGGCAGGCTCCCAGGCTAGTTTCTGGGTATCCCAGTAATTATAGCCTCTGGCTTGCTTTGTGCTGCTGATGGACTGGTGGATGATTTGCTGGCGAATATACGGCAGTTCCAGGGGAAGATCTACTGCACCGGGCTGGCCTAATTGCAGCCAGAGCAGCTGTAAACGGGCCATTTCCTGGCGGCAGGAACGGCATCGACTCAGATGCTCCTCCATTCGCTTCCTGGCCGGGGCGTCCATTTCCCCGTCCAGATAGATCTGTAGACTTTCCTGACTACATTCCATCATTTATTCCCCCCAAGCATAATAACCTGACATTTCCTTACGCAAAGCGGCCCGAGCACGGAATAGATAGGTTTTGACCGTACCCAGCGGCATGTTGGTTTCATCGGCTATTTCCTGATAGCTCAGATCCTCCTGATGACGAAGAATAATCAACAACCTGTAAATATGAGAAAGCCGGTTGAGGGCTTCTTTCATAATCCGGCCGGTTTCCTTCCATTCGAACTCTTGTGCCGGGTCGCGGCTCGAAGCCAGGATATCGCCCAGGGTAGTGCCGTCCGCTGAAGGCTGGTCGATGTACAGGGCTGGAGGCGTGCGTTTTTCCAGGAAACTGATGCAGGTATTAACCGTAATTCGGCGCAGCCAGGGCTTGAAAGCGCGGTTCAATTGATAAGTATCCAGGCCTTTAAATACCCTGATGAAAGTTTCCTGGGCCAGATCCAGGGCGTCTTCACGATTGCCGGCAAAATTGTAACAAAGGCGGTATACATAGCCCTCATAGCGGTGCATCAATTCCTGGTATGCCTCTTCATGCATGTCCCTGCATCTGAGTACCAATTGACGGTCATCCTCGGCCAACCAGGCTCCCCCCCTCGCTATTACTACCCATTACAGCCTTGGATATAGAAAAGTTTCAGCATATAGACATTTTTTTAAACAGACTGGCGATGACAAGTTGTTGAACCAAAGGATTATTATTCCAATGAGTTCAGTAAAAACGCGTGGTGATGACAAATCCAGACTGCATAGCAGTCTCATTCAGTCAGCAGGTTGAAAATGCAGCATTGCTTCGAAGGCCTGGTCGAAATATCCTGCACCGGAATGTTCCGGGTGCAGCCCAGGAAGGGAGTTTACAGCATCGATAACTGCCGGAAGGTTTACTCAACTAGTTTATATATCTTGCCATTATAATCAAGTACATACAGTTCATTATTCTGGTCAAGTCCAAATGATGAAATATTATAATCAGTATCCAGTAAGGTTCGACTTTCCGCCTTCATATTCTCATCAAGCCTTACCGCCCAGATCATGCCGGTGGCGAAATCGCCAAATACGTACCATCCATTCAAGCTGGGAGCTGATTTGCCGTAATAGACGTAGCCGCCGGTAATGGCATTACCCTGGGGATGCTGATATTCCCACACCGGCATGGTAAATCCGGCCGTATTATAGGAAGCTGTGGATGGATAGAAAAGACTGCCCTCCATTTTATTCCATCCGTAATTGGCGCCTTTATTGATGATATCAATTTCTTCTACCTTGTTCTGACCAACGTCCGCAGCCCAGAGCCGGCCCTGCACCTGATCGAAACTGAACTTCCACGGATTTCTCAGCCCATAGGCATAGATCTCTTCCTTAAAACCCTGTTGATTCCCGAAGAACGGGTTGTCCGGCGGTATGGCATAGGCCATCCCGTTAGCAGAGCTGTTGACGTCGATGCGCAAAATTTTGCCCAATAAGTTGCCCAGGTTTTGAGCATTATTTTGGGGATCTCCTGCCGAACCGCCATCCCCGCTGCCGATATAGAGATAGCCGTCGGGGCCAAAGGCCAATTGACCTCCATTGTGGTTGGCGTACGGTTGAGAAAAAGTGAGGATAATTTTCTCGCTGGATAACAAAGCCTGGTTGGAATCGGCAGGGCTTACCTGGTAGCGCGCGATGACGGTGTTATTCTGATTGGTATAGTTTACATAGAAAAGGCCGTTGTTTTTATAGTCAGGGTGCAAAGCTAACCCTAACAAGCCTTTTTCCGAGGATCTGCTGTCTACCCGGCTGGTCAGGTCCAGAAATATTTGCGCAGTTTGAACTTGAGGATCATTATGGAATACCAGTATTTTGCCGCTCTTTTCAACTACAAATACCCTGCCGCTGTCATCATTGGCGGGGCGATAATCGAGAGGCTGATTGAAAGCAAGGTTGGGGTAGGCTTCAACCAGCTTAACACTTCCGGAGCTGAGTGAAGGGTTATCGGTTGTTTCTGGCATATTTGTGTTCCGATTGCCGGGCTGAGGGTCAGCCAGGCTGCAGCCGGCTGCATAAAGCAGCCATACCAACAGGGCCAATAGTGGTAGTTTTCGCATATAATCACCTCCTTAACAGGATTATAACAAAAATACCCCCGGGTAGGATTTTGTCATTACTGTCGAATACGTAACGATGCTTATTCGGTCTGATAACAATACTCCCGGGCTTGAGCGGCTGCGCCTGGGCAAGTACGCAGATACCTTTCTAAAAAGACTTTAAGCGAAAATCGAGCGAGGTTTAGAACTTGAATTTGTATATAAACGTCTGATATTTAAAATACTAAACAATAATTAATCATGCTATTGCAAAGGAGGGACAGTATGACACACAAAGATAAACAGAGCAAAATCGATTCGGTTTTGAAGAAACACCAAGATAACGCCTGCCCTGAAAAAGAAGGCGATAACTGCAAAAAGCCCGGTGTCTATAGTGATTCCAAGCCCATAGGCGGCGGAGGCTGATTCACAGTCAGCGCTCATTGACCCCCAATTATGTCAATGGTGAATTCAGCCCGGGAGCTTCCTATGTATTAATCTGGCCATAATACTAGCTAGCCTCACGCTCCCAATAAGGGAGGTGAGGCTTATGCTGCAGCATATTATGATCCTAACCTCTGAAGGGGTCAGCGATAATAGAAACTGAGGCGGGCTTCTTTTTGAATATCATATTTAATACGTAATTCCTCGAGTTTTCTGAGTAGCTCTTTTTCTTCGCTGTCTGCTTGACATTCTGCCAGCTTGTTTTGAACACTCTCTATTTCCTTGAGAATCAGTATTTCTACGGGAAGCGTTCCAGAAGCGGCCAGTGAAACGGCCAGTAAGCGGTTGAGTATTCTGTCTTCTTTGGTTTCAAAGGGATTCAGGTTGCGCAACTCTATAGGCTTGCCTTCCCCGGGTAAATTCTGGAGTTCGCCGCGTTCGACTGCTTCTCTGATGATCATCTCTATAGCGATTGATAAATCCGCCATATGAGCACCGCCTTTATCTATAGTAAAAAGGGAAATTTAGCATCCCTGGAGTTGAATTGCGCCCGGCGGGATGATATAGACTTTTGGCCCGATTCCACCCAGAGGGCCTATTTCCCTTAAGAATACTATAATGTATGCCAATGCTGGACCCAATACCTCAAAAGCAGCAATTATTCCCGGTTGTCTGGGCTGCTCAGCCTGCGCTGGAAGAAGACAAAAACCGGCAAAGGGATGATCACCCAGCCCAAACTCTTTATAAGGCTGTTTTTGGCTCTGTCTGCCTGCCGCTGCTTCTCCGCGTCTACTATGGTCTGGTATCTGGCCTGCCATTCCTCTTCGCTAATATTCGGGGAATCGGGGTTTATGGCCGTTTCTTTGCTGCCATACTGCCTGAACTCGGCGTAAGTCTGGTGGTATGGCGCCGGAGCCACCAGATCGGCCGCGGCCATAAAGGCTGACACACTGCCCCCGATGACCATCATCAAGGTCGCGAACAGGACCAGATAAACGTATACTTTTCTAATCATTACCTCTCCTCCTTGCTGGGGCTCGCTTTTTATTGCGGCTGCTGCTGCTATGAATACCAGGGCCAATAAGACCACCGCAACCATTACTACAATAATAGAAACCAATTATTTCACCTGCCCTTCGATTCTGAAGTTAGTTATCTTATTATATCATTAGACTGCACCGCCATTATTTCTTTGCGGCTGTCTGCCCTGCAGGGCAATGATATAACGGAGCGGCCAACCCCATATACTACCCGCCTATTATTACTTAGAAAAGGTTTTTCTGATCAGCCTGGCTGAATTAATAACCACAAAAACAGACCCTATGTTATGAACTACAGCTCCACTGATAGGATGTAAATAACCCAGGCCCGAACCAATAATGGCTAAAAAGTTGAATACCATGGCAAAGGCGATATTGAAGTTAACAGTGTTTAGAGTAGTCTTGCCCAACCTTAGCGAAAAAGGGATTTTGTCCAGCTCATCATTCATCAAGGCAATATCCGCCGCATCAAGGGCCACGTCGGTACCCATAGCGCCCATCGCTATACCTATATCGGCCGCCGCCAGGGAAGGCGCATCATTGATCCCATCGCCGACCATAGCTACTTTGTAGTTCTGCTGCTGTAACCCCCGGATATATTCAAGCTTTTGTCCGGGCAACAGGGTGGTATAGAATTCTTCAATACCTGCCTGTTTTGAGATCCCGGACGCAGCCGCGAAACCATCCCCGGTTAACAAAGCTACCTTTTTGATGCCGATTTTGTCCAGGCTCTCAATCACAACCCCGACATCGGCACGAATTTGATCGGAAACGGCCAGGTAACCTAGCGCTTTTTCGGACTGCCTGACGATTAAAACCGTTCCTGAATGATCCTCGTTTTTTACCTTATCATAATCCGGATCGCCCTCTTGCACTGCACCCACAAAGACCGGTTTTCCATCGACCAGGGCTTCGATGCCGCTGCCGACAATCTGCCGGAAGCTTTCAGGTTCTCTAAGCATGCATTCGGCTTCTTGAGCCGCTTTAAGGATGGCTCTTGCCACAGGGTGCTCGGAGTATTTTTCCGCCGATGCGGCCAGTGCCAGGAGGCTGTTCTCGGAATGGGGAGCAAAAGGCACGATCTTTGCGACTACAGGCTCACCGGTAGTTAAGGTGCCGGTCTTGTCAAATAATACGGCATCAATTCTACCCAGCTCTTCCAAAAAGGCGCCTCCCTTGATGAGAACTCCGTGTTTTGCGGCATTGCCCAGAGATGCTGTAACGGCCGTAGGTGCTGCCAGAATGAAGGCGCAGGGACATCCTACGATTAACAGAGTCACCGCGCGGTTGATATCTCTGGTAAATAGAAATACTAATATGCTTAGTGCGATGATAACGGGGGTAAAATATTTGGCATAGCGGTCGGCTGCTCTTAGGATAGGGGCTTTTACGCTTTCAGCATCCTGGACCAACTGAATAAGCCTGCCCAAAGTGGATTCTTCTCCGGCTCGTTCGACCTGCACCACCAACATGCCGCTGTATATAACCGTGCCGGCATATACCTGATCTCCAGGTTTCTTATCAACGGGCATTGATTCGCCAGTAAGCGAAGATTGATTTACAGCCGCTTCACCCCGAATGATTAAACCGTCTACGGGAATCCGTTCTCCCGGTCTGATCAGAGCCAGGTCGCCCTGTTTGACATCTTTGATAGGCACGGGTATTTCCTCTTCATCGATTAAAAGGGTAGCCTGATCCGGATTTAATTTAATTAAAGAGTGAATAGCTGACCGGGCGCGTTCCGAGGTAAATTTCTCCAACAGAGATCCTAATACCATGATAAAGGCAACGACAGCTGCAGCCTGGTATTCGCCGATAAAAACGGAAGCTACTATGGCCAGGCTGACCAGCTCATCTACATTGGTCTGTAGTTCGCGCAAGCCCTTTGCAGCGTTCCATACGATGGGGCCGCCTAATATGAGTACTGCAATCAAGGCGAGAAATGACGCCGATGCTGATTGAGGATGGTATTGCTTCAACAGATAGCTGGAGACGATAAAAATGAATCCCCAAGCTACCATATAGAATTCGTGTATATTCAGCAGCTTATCTAAATATTCTTTCCGTGAAAATCTTCCAATCATGTGTCTTCACTCCTGCAGTGACAATAATGTTGCCTTGCGGGTTTCAATATTAGAAAGTAGTATGACTAATCTTTTTGAGTATCGATACCAACTGGATGATTTCCTCGTCTGTCAAATTAGATACTATCTGCTCGGTCAGATTAAGGTGATATTTATGGTGTTCTTCAAATGCAGCTTTACCCTTCTCGGTCAGACTGATAAAGTAGCTCCGCCGGTCTTCTTTGGTCATTTCCCGGCTGGCGTAGTCCTTTTTTTCCAGGCGATCCATAGTGACCGTGGTTGTTCCGGTGGTGACCCCTAATTTATGAGCCAGGCCTTTCATATTCATCTTTCCAAACTGACCCAATACTTCTATGGCGTGAGCCTCAGATACGGACAGTTCACTAGCGCGAATAATCGAGTTTTCCCACGAAGAAAAAGCATTATAAAAATTAAGCAGCTGGTCGGTCAATTCCCTAAGAAGAGCATCATTAGGTTCCAATTAAAACACCACCCTTAGATTATCTAATAGTAATAAAATCAAACAATTTGATTACCTAACTATAATACCTCAGCTGTTTACGGCTGACAATAACATTTAATATCAGGGAAGCATCGGCTCTATTGGTTACATCAAAAAAATGGCCGCCAGCTGTGGAAAGGGGGGTTCCGAAGAAACCGCGGATACAGATTTGAATTGATGATATTAGCGAACGGCACTAAGCTTCTTTTTAAGAAGGTTTTTTTTCCTGGCATCTAATGCGGATGTCACTTACCTATTATTATCAATGGCGATCCCGGCATGGGGGACATTTTCGGCTGCTTGGATCATTACCCCGTGCCTGCCCTGCATGCGGTGAACAAAACCCCATCAAATTCTGGTCGGGGCTAAGCTGTGGGCTTGGACTTTATTAAAATTTACTAAATTTATGGCGTATGATAAGCTATTTATAACTCACTATAAACATACCTTCATAGCAGCACCGCCATTTGCTTATTCCAACCAGGCATACCCGTGAGTTACTGCGGGCCCTTATGAATTATTACCAGATATAAACATGTCATGGCCTGCGGTTCTGCTTAAAAAATTTGCGCACCCTGATAATTGATAAGAGAACGCAATTTTTAAATTACTGCTTTAAATCTGTATCCGGCCCTCAATGTACATTTATGCCAGTCGCTGACGGGTTGAGCAGCGATCAGCAATTTAGAAGGGACTGGCTTGCGACCGGTTTTTCAGCGTTAATATAGCATGATGTAAAGAGACGCCTTGACCAGGTTATCAGGGAGGCCTTTTCGCCAAATCATCGACAGAAAACGTACAAAATGCCGGGGAATATGTTTCCCGGAGATAGGGTGCTTTAATTTCAGGTAGGAACTATAGTTATTGGGAGGTGGTGGTTAACGGCCGGTTTTTGAAAAGACTTCAATGGATAAGTACATAGTGTTGTGAGTTAGTCTCAGACCGCTGCTTGTGGACCTGGTAAACTCGGAATAGACGCAGAGATTCATGAAATTCCAGATAGCCCTGAACAGATAAATGAAGTTTTCAGGCTGGATGAATCTCTGTGCCGGGTCGATGTTGCGGCCATTTTGATGGTCGATGATACTGTTTTTGTCCAATGTGATCTGCAGTCCCCTGCGGGGGATCAATGAGCAGTAATAATTAAGGAGGGGAAGTTTAATGAGTAATGGCACTTTAGCAGCCGGTACCAAAATCCCTTGTAAGGTCAGCCGCACACTTGATGTAGGGGACTTTTCTATTTTACACCAACTCACCTGGTTTAATATGGCGGTACATAGCAATTCGGAGTATGCCAAGAATACCTGGTTCAAGGAACGCTCCCTGGCCGGTCCGATTATTTTTACGGTAGCTGATGGCTTGGTGCACCATGC
This sequence comes from Syntrophomonas sp. UBA5494, assembly GCF_002426325.1. Classification (NCBI taxonomy): domain Bacteria; kingdom Bacillati; phylum Bacillota; class Clostridia; order Eubacteriales; family Syntrophomonadaceae; genus Syntrophomonas; species Syntrophomonas sp. UBA5494. Next base: position 15,084 of record NZ_DIPG01000107.1, read on the forward strand.
TGACACGATCGCTTATCTTTTAGCCGATGTGGGATATGAAATCTATGCTTATATTGGAATTGACAATGTTAAAATCACCACTCCGGTGCTGTTCGGCGACACCTTGACCGCTGATGCGGAAGTAGTCGATTTCCGTCCCACCAAGAACCCGGAAATGAATCTGTTCATCTATAAGAACAAGACTTATAATCAGCGCGGCCAACAGGTCATTGAGTATCAGACCACCATGATGGCCAAGAAAAAGGCTTAATGACAGGCTATTAAAGGTTAAATATGGCCGCAGGCAGATATCAGCGATGATCTTCGCAGTCTGCCTGCGGTCTTGCTGTCGACAGTATTGTGGTAAGGACAATCCATGCTGGCCGGTTTATTTCCGGGTTTTATCGTCATCTACGAGGGGCCGGGCAGCTGCGGGCTGTAAAGCCCAAGCTTTTGGCACAGGTAAAAGGAGCAGCCTCCTGCCGGTTTACCGTTCTATTAAGGCAATATTCGGTTCTTGAGAAAATCCTCCAAGCGGTCAAGGCCTTCTTTAATATTGCCCAGGGAGTTGGCATAGGAAAAGCGGATATACCCCTCGCAATTGCGGCCGAAATCGATGCCGGGCGTAACGGCCAGCTTGGCCTCTTCCAGAATATCAAAAGCGAATCTGTAGGAATCGGCGGTATACTTCTTCACATTTGCCAGGGCATAAAAAGCCCCTACGGGATCGTGGCGGGTGGCAATCCCCAAGGCTTTGAGGCGCTGCAGCAGATACAAGCGCCGTTCATTATAGATATCAACCATCTGTTTGACTTCCTGCTCACACTCCCGTAAGGCTGCAATACCCCCTTCTTGTGCAAAAGAGGATGCGCATATGAAGAAGTTCTGCTGCATTATCTGCATAGCCCGGATGTACTCACGGGGAGCAATCACATATCCCAGACGCCAGCCGGTCATGGCATAGAGCTTGGAGAAGCCGTTGACCACAAAAGCGCGGTCGGTGAACTCCAGGATACTATGCTCCTCGCCTTCATATATCAAACCGTTATATATCTCATCGGCTATGATAAGCCTGTCAAGCCCTGCCAGGGCTTGGAGATCCGCCGCGGTAAATACTCCTCCAGTTGGGTTCCCGGGGGAATTGAGCAGGATGGCCCGGGTCCGCGGACCCAGATGCCGCTTGATTTCCTCGGGGCGGTATTTGAAGCCGTCTTCCTCATACACCGGCAAAAAAACCTCTTTCCCATCTACATAGCGGATAAAGTTGGGATAACAGGCATAGTAGGGATCAGGCAGTATGACTTCCTCGCCTTTTTCCAAGAGTGCGGAAAACAATAACAGCATCCCCGGAGATGTGCCGGAGGTCACGATAACCTGCTCCGGGGAGATCTGAACCCGGTATTTATTCCAATAATGCTCCGCTATAGCCTCCCGCAGGGTTATTTTCCCCAGGCTGTGGGTATAATGGGTATCGTCATCAGCAATGGCTCGCAGCATGGCCTCTTTTACCGGTTCAGGCGTGGGGAAATCGGGCTCCCCGACCTCCAGGTGGATGATGTCTTCGCCCTGGGCCATCATGGTCTGCGCTTTCTCCAGGACTTCCATAACAATAAAAGGAGATAATTGTTCGGTTCGTGAGGATGGCGTTAACTTATTCATCTAGTATTTTGCTCCTTGACATACTTTTTTCTATAATTCTATATAAGAGGCTTGGGTTCAGTCTACTATCGTTCTAAAGTACAATCAACCGATGATGCCAATTGTGGAACTTGCAGGTCCGTTAAAAGGGGGGATCAGGGTTGAAGAAAGTGATTATGTTCACCACTAAGACATGACCCTACTGTACCATGGCGAAGGAGTTTCTTTCCCGCAACAAGATCAGCTTCGTTGAGAAAGATATAAATGTTGATGAAGAAGCGCGAGTTGAGTTGGCAAACCGAAATATAAAGGGCGTGCCAACGTTTTTTATCGGCGATGATGTGGTTATAGGCTTTGATAAGCAAAAAATTCTGGATCTTGTCGACCACCGCGTAATTGAATGTGAAAATTGCCGGGCCAGGATGCGTGTACCCATAGACAAAGGCAACCTTACAGTAACATGTCCCAAATGCAAACACGCCTACAACCTAAAGCCTGATAAACTGATTTAACTGCCAGGTCTGCCCGAAAAAATAGCGAGTAGTGCTTTTGGTGGGAGTTGAAAGCTGGAAAAGGCTATTGCCAGGCAGGGATCTTTGGCAAAAGCGAGGGGGGGATCAGTCCCATCCGATACTCCCATTGGGATCGGGTTTTAAAAGATTGGTATATAGTAGAAATTAACAATCTCCACCACGCTATTACATGCTTCCGGGTTTTAAAAGATTGGACAGATAATAGAAATGCAGGCCATGCCGGCCTGCATTTCTAGTTAATATTTTATTTCATAGCCCGGTTTACAGCGTTGACATAGCGGTTGAATGAAGCGCTGCTGTTAGCCAATTTGGACCTCATCGGACGGCTGAGCTCCAGCTGTACTCCTTTGCCGATTCTGTTGCGGTTGACGATATTGGATTTGGCTGTGCCGGCCAGGCGGGCGGGAGCGGATACGGCCGTAAATCCGGCCGCCCTCAAGGCGGATTTTATTTTGTTGCCCAGGACTTTGTCGCGTCCGCCCACATAGGTGATGGCCCGGCTGGTTCCGCCAAAACCGTGGATGGCTACGGTCTTGCTGGATTTGGCCACCAGCCTGCGGGCTTTGGGTTCATTGAACCTAGTGGAAGTTATGTGCATGGCAAAGCCCTTCCTGAGACCGATAAAGCCATAGTAATCATATCCGCCCCGGGCTGCTATTGCAGAGGCGATATCATCGGTTTCAAATTCGATATTGCCTCCATGGATGGCAATGACGGCCTTAGACGAAGCCCGGTCACGGGTGACGATCCTATAGTCTTTACCGTATGTATTATGGGCTCTCAGGGAACTGTAACTGGAATAAGTATCTGCCAGGACCGGATAGGCCAGAGTGGTTACCATAAATACTGTCAATAACAACAATGCAATCCTTTTTTTCATGAAGTGAGTCTCCTTCCCTGTCTCTGTGATTTTTTCAAAACTGCAGCTTTAATTGGGCAAAAAAACTTACGCCTGAAATGCCTGCCATAGTTGAGGGCGTTTTGATAATAAATCCAGGATATGCTCGTTCGCCCTGTGCCTACATAATTCGACCCGATATTCATTCAACCTTTTGGTAAATATGGGTATAGGCATCTGCTATGGTTGAAAGTAGGCTCAAATAGGCGGAGTATAGTGGGATTGTAGCAATAGGTAAGGGAGGTAATGTATATGATGGAAAAAAAGAATTGATCTGGCAGTGAGGCTGAAATTACCCATTAAATGCAAGCGCTTCGCACTATGGAAATGGCTTTGAAAGCCTGTGTAGTAGGACTTTACGGGGTGTAAAAAAACCTGCCGGATCACTCCGGCAGGTTTGTGGGTAGGATACAGGAATGATTTATCGGGTGTCTATCAGCAGGATGAGCAGGAGCCGCATCCGCCGCCATCGTTCTGTTTTTCTCCTCGCAGTTGAAGAAACACCTGACCGCTATGCCGCATCGAGGTAAGGTGGAATGGACCAAACTTATCATATATATCACTTTCTACGGAAAACTTGATGCCCTGGTGTTCTTCGACTTTGTCGCCTTCAACTGGTTCATCCAGAACCAGATTAAACGCCATGCCGCCTCACCCCATGTTGGCGGTGATGCGCAGGTTGCTGGTATTGATCTTCTGATCGTTCAAAAGCTGTTTCAGGTCCTCAATCGTTGCGGAATCGGCTTTTAACACTTGCATAATGAATGAATCCTCCTTTCAATTA
>NZ_DIPG01000107.1:19083-22984 GCF_002426325.1 Syntrophomonas sp. UBA5494
GCATTAATTAGACTTAATCTTGCCATATGGCCGTATAAATATACCAGAGTAGCTGGGCCTTGAAATAACGCGAGGTGAGGTTGGGTGAATAATACTCAAAGGGTTTTTCTGGCGGTTTATCTGCCTGCAACCATTTTTATACTTATGCTGGATAATATGTTTACCGGGGCCAATATAGTGCAGTATGTAAAATATAGCACCATGATTACCCTTTTCCTGGCCGCCAGAAGCGTAAAAAAAGATGGCCCCGAACAGCAGCTGATGAGCATGGCCTTACTTTTCGTGGTCATCGCCGACTTTTTCCTGGTTTTCCTGCCCACCATTACATATTCCGATTTCACCGCATTTGGCACGGCTGCCTTTGCCGCCGCCTACCTTTGCCTGATATTTGCCACTCAAAAGAACTTCAGTTTGGGCAGGGCTGATATCATCATGGCTTTAATGGTGGGGGGGATTTCCATCCTGGCGTTTTTGACTATGGAGATGGAGGAGATTCAAGGAGCGATGCTCCTGGGAGTCATAGCTTTCGGTGTGGTTTTAGCTTACATGACCTGGACCTCAATATGCACAATATTCCGAAAGTATTATCGTTTGAAGGTGGCCGGTTTATTGGCCCTGGCAGGGATTCTCATGTTCATATCCGATCTGGCCGTAGCTTATGTGCACTTTAATCTGGCCTATACTGTGTTTTATCAACCCTGGATGCAAAATATCGTATGGGCCTCGTATATTCCGGCCTGGACCCTTATAGCTCTGGTGATAAGCGAAGATGATCCCTATAGAATGGCTGCTTTAAAATATTTTAGAACCAAAATTTGAAGGAATGGGCATATTCGAACCAGGCGGGGGCTCTGCTTACAGCTGCTTTTACCTGCTGATCACTACGTCCGCTTTTTCCCCGGGCTTCAGGGGGTTATCCGCGGCGAGTTTAAGTTTGATTTTCACACTGTCTCTATTTTTATTGGCCTGGGTCTGCATGTCCTTGGGCGTGTACTTGGCTTCCAGGTCAATGAAGCTCACCGTGCCTTTATATTCCGCTTTGCCGCTGTATATCGCCAGTTCCTGCCCATAACTGATACTGTTTATGGAATCCTCGGGAACATAGGCCACCAGATATTTATCCTGCTGAGAGGCTATGTCAACCAGGTTAGAGCCAGTATTCACCATATCCCCCAGCAGGAAATTTTTACTGATAATAATGCCGTCACTCAGGGCGGTTAGCTGGTATTTGGCCAAATTGGCCTCGGCCTGGCGAATCTGGCTTTGGGCCTGTTCGATGTCGGCCCGTGCGGCAGCGATTTTCTCCTGGTCAGGGCCTTTTTCCAGCATGGCCAGCTTCTGGCGGGCATTGTCCACCTGTACACCGGCCGATGACAGGGCTATCCTGGCCTGATCGAGCTGATATCTGGCATCATCCCGGGAGGCTTGGGAGATACCTCCGCCCCCGAATAAGGCCTGTATATCATCATAGTTCTGCTGGGCGTGCTCCAAATTCAAACGGGCGCTCTCATGAGCCTGTTCGGCCAGGGTTACATTATTTTTTCCCTGTTTGATGTCAAGAGCATCTACCGCGGTCTCCAGGTCGGCGAGGGTAGCCTGCTTTTTGGCCAGTCCGGCCTGCAATTGTTCTAAAAGGTATTTCTCATTGCTGTCGTCAATAACCGCGATGAGATCTCCTTTTTTAACCTCCTGACCCAGCTGCACCGGAAAACTTATAATCTTGCCCGAAACCTCGCAGTATTGAGAGTATACATCGGTTTCCACTATTCCCTGCAGCTTCAGGTCAGACTGAGAACACCCGCCAAGCAGAGCGGTAATCAATATCAAAGCTATGATGAGATAGGTTTTCTTCACAAGCCATTCCCCTCGTTTCTGTTAAATGCGCCGGTATTTTTTCAACAAGACGGTATTTAAGATTATGAATACAATAGAACAGCTCAGGATTACGGTTAAATCCAAGCTGATCGCTGCCAACCCGTTGCCCTTTATCATGACCTGTCTTAAGGCGTCGGCTATATAGTGCAAAGGCATAAACATTTCCACCACCTGCAGTGAGGGAGATAAGTCAAATAATCCGGAAAAGAATACTTGCGGGACGATCACTATAGGGATGAACTGCATCATCTGGAATTCATTGGATGCGGCTGTGGAAGCCAGTATGCCCAGCGTAAGGGCCACCATGGCGGATAAGAGGGTGATCAGCAAGACCAGGGCGAAAGAGCCGATCATGACGATTTTTAAAACATATACGCAATACCAGGAGATGAGAAATGACTGTAATACCGTTACCAGTCCGAATCCTATCACATAGCCGGCCACGATCTCCCAGCGCTTAATGGGGGTTGATAAAAGCCTTTCCAGGGTTCCTGAGGTGCGCTCCTGCAGAAATGAAATGCCGGCCACCAGGAAAACGAAGAAGAAGACCATGAAGCCGATGAGGACCGCTCCATAGGTATCAAACATAGGCAGGTCTTCGAAACCATAAACATATTTCACTTCCGATTGCAGGTCGGGGCGGGAAGCCGGTGCGATCATCTTGGCCTGTTCGATGGCCGATAAAACCAGGTTGGCCTTGGAGGGATTACTGGCGTCGATTTCTACATGAACCCGGTTGTTGATCATGTTGATGGTGGCCACAACTTCCCCTTGTTCCAGGGCCTTTTTGGCTTCATCGGGATCGTAGCGGAAGGCCATGATATTATAATCGTCCAAACGCTCTGCATATTCTGCCGGGGCGTTTATTACCGCCACCTTAACCACGGGTTCCGATTCGGCCAGTATAAAATAAAGCAGGGTCAACACCAGGATGGGTGCGCCCAGCATCAACGCCAGGGTGCGCCGGTCGTGTTTGAGCTGGTGTAAAATACGGAAAACCAGGGCTCTAATCCTCATTTTGATGTCCTCCGTAATAAATAAAGGCTTCTTCGATATCACTGGCTCCGGCTCTCTTCTGCAATTCCTGCGAGGTTCCGGCGGCTATAAGCCGGCCATCCCGCATCATGGCCAGCTTGTGGCATTTGTCGGCCTCGTCCATCACATGGGTGGTCAAGAGTATACTCACACCCTGGTCGGTCAGGTTGTTGAGTTCCCGCCAGATGCTCTGGCGCAGCAGCGGGTCAATTCCCACCGTAGGCTCATCCAGAACCAGGAGGGGAGGGTTGTGGAGGATGGCGATGGCCAGTGAAAGCCGGCGCTTCATGCCGCCTGAATAGGCGTGCACCGGCTTATCCAGATCTTCAGATAGACTGACCAGTTCCATGACCTCGACGGCGCGCTTTTTTATCCCGGCCCTGCTCATCCCGTAAATTGAACCGAAAAAGTACAGATTCTCGGCGGCGGTCAGGGAATTATAAAGCGCATCGGATTGCGACATGTATCCAATTTGATTCATAACCTGCAAATTGGGCATAGGCTGTTTTAAAACATGGGTCTCACCGGAGGTGGCCTCGAGTATACCTACGATGATCTTTACAATGGTGGTTTTGCCGCATCCCGAGGGACCCAGCAAACCAAATATCTCGCCGTAGGGCACCTCCAGGTCGATGTCTTTCAGAACCTGCTTCTCCCCAAAGTATTTATTTATTTTGGACAAAATGATGGAATTGGTATTCATAGAAAACGGATTCCTCTATCCTATGCTGTAATCCTCGTTATAACAGGTTCAAATCATTATGAAGAATCTACAGTCATTATAATGAATGCCGGCAGGTTTGTCATATAAAGTGGAGAGCCATACCGTGCCCGGCCTTTTTGGCTGATGGCCTTTACAAGCTGATGAGGGCAGGATATAATATGACACAACAAACCGATGAGCAAGAGAAGTAGGAACCATGGAATGCACTCAGAGAGCCGCTAACTGGTGAGAATGCGGATGCAGAATTGATTCTGAATGGACTTGCGA
>NZ_DIPG01000047.1:0-5736 GCF_002426325.1 Syntrophomonas sp. UBA5494
CTCCCCCTTTTCTATTACCACAAGGTTTATTTATCAGGCTTTAATTAGAGGAGTGAATCGAGATGCCAAGTAAGATACCTGTACAGCTGCCCAGCGGTTATATGGAATTTTTCTCCAGCCTTGAATCCTGGCAGAATGAACAACAGATCAAGCTTCAAGCCGCTGTGGACGTGGAAAAAGCCGAAGAACCGCAGCGAAAGATCGCCAAACACCGCCGGCCTTTGATTATCACCACCGGACTGCAAATCGACCCTGTTTTATACCGGCAAGTGCTGGATGATTTGTTGGTTTTTCTAATTAAACAGCGTCCTGATATAGCATCTAATCTGGAAATAATACAAAAAGAGGTTCCCGATTTCAACTTTCCTGTGCTGATTGCCCGGTTGATTGAGCAAGATATGGATTATCTGGAACAACTGGCTCATTCACTCAAGATATCCCCGGAGCTGTTTATATTCGCACTGGATCATGCCATCAGACCCTTCCTGCGTGTATATGCAGCTCATTATCAGGCCGATATATTAGAGCACACTTACCAGAACTGGGATCTGCCCACTATCTGCCCGATATGCGGCAGCAAATCACATTTCAGCCGCCTGCGCGCTGAGGACGGAAGGCGTTTCATGTTCTGTGACCGTTGCTTTATTGAATGGGAAACCCGCTACCTGGAATGTGTACATTGCGGTAATGATGAACCGGGCAAAATCAATTATATCTCTGTGGAAAATGATACTTCCAATCAGTTATATACTTGTGAAAAATGCCGGGGGTACTTGAAAACATATGACGAGCGTCCCTCCGGATTGCCTACCGACTTGTTCCTGGCCAACATTCAGACTATATATCTGGATTTGTTGGCTGAAGAAAAAGGATACAGCAATCACAACAATGATTGGAGCAACAAATAGATTATGAAATAAAAAGGTACAGGTGCGTTCCGTCTCGGGAGCAAAAAACCTGTACCTTTGTTATACCTTTTTACAATAGCCGGAATCTGTCTACTATGAAGCGGGCAATTTCCAGGTCCTGATCAAATCCGAAGCAGGGAATCCCGTCATTGACCTGGCGGTCGGATACACGCCCGATAAGATTGGGGAGATCTGGCAACAGGTCTCCGGTAGCCTGGCGTACCACCTCGATTTTTGGATATGGCCCGGTTTTATAGCCTTCGGTAATCACCAGGTCGGCATCAACCTTAACCTCATCATATATATCGCTAAGATTTCTTTCTATTCTCTCCCGGCGATAGCGCAAGGACATTTTTGGAGAAGATGCGTATACCAAACCCGAACCGGCTTGATAAAAGCGCTCGGAGTCCTTTTCAACCGGCAAATCGAAGCCATGCTGAGAATGTTTTATTACTGCGGTACGGATATTCCAGAGAGTCAGATGACGGATCACCTTAACCAATAGGGTGGTCTTACCGCTGTTGTGATGTCCTACAAATGATATGGCTGGAACCAATGAGCTACCCCTTTCTTTACAATCCGTTCGGTATACGCCCTATCGACTGATTAAATCGCGGGCTATGGCCTTACATTTTTTCAAAACCTCCTGCTCATCAAATTTGGTAATCCGGCGGTGCTCCATGATGATTTGGCCATCGACGATCACGGTATCAACATCCGCGGCCTGACCCGAATAAATGATATTGGCCAGGATATCGTAACGTGGAATCATATGAGCCGCGGTGAGGTTGACCATTATCATGTCGGCCTTGTACCCGGGTTTTAAGATCCCTATCTGGTCATCCCAACCCAGGGCTCGAGCACCCAGGGCAGTTCCCATTTCCAGGGCCTGATAAGCAGGCAACACTGTGGGATCCATACTGTTGACTTTATGCAGCAAGGCACAGCTGCGCATCTCCTCTAGCATATCCAGATTATTATTGCTGGAAGCCCCATCCGTTCCTAATCCTACCGCAATCCCAGCCCTTAGCATGGCTGGAACCGGTGCGACTCCGCTGGCCAGCTTCATGTTGCTTTCCGGATTGTGGGCTACACCGACCCTGTTCTGCTGCAAAATGGCAATGTCATCATCACTCACGTGCACACAGTGGGCGGCCAGTGTAGGGCGGGTGAAAACGCCATTTTCAAGCATCAGTTTTACCGGCGAGACTCCGTATTGCTTTACGACGTCTTCCATCTCTTGACGGGTTTCGGAGATATGTATATGTATGCCTACCTCAAGCTCTTCTGCCAAGGCCACTACTTGTTTAAGATATTCCGGGGGACAGGTATACGGAGCGTGAGGTCCCAGGGCGAAACGAATGCGTCCTTTAGCGGCGCCATGCCATTGAGCCACCAGTTTGCGGCTGTCATCCAGGGCCGACTGACTTTCCGGGGAAACACCGATCATGCCCCGGCTCAAGACCGCGCGAATCCCTGAAGTTTCCACCGCCCGGGCGGCCTGACTCATGAAAAAATACATATCATTGAAAGTAGTGGTGCCGGATTTGATCATTTCCACTATGGCCAGCATGGTGCCCCAATAGATGTCCTCGCCATTGAGTTTGGCTTCCAGGGGCCAGATCTTGGTGGAGAGCCATTCCATCAGAGGCAGGTCATCGGCATAACCCCTGAGCAGGGTCATGGCGGCATGGGTGTGGGTATTGACCAAACCCGGCAGCACCACCTGCCCGCTGCCATCGATAATGCGCTCATAACTCCCCTGAGGAGCTGCGCCCGAACCCATCCGGTCGATGACATCATCGGCTATGATCAGATATCCCTTCTCTATTAAACTGTCTTCACCGCTCATAGGGAGAATAGCTACATTCTCTATCATTAAATTCGACATTTACCTAACCTCCTTCAGCCCTCAATCCAAGTAGCCGTGTCAAATCCCATCTAATCATTCACTGTTATTTCTTTTGCCCGTACTTCTGGAACCCTGCATGAAGCAAATTGACCTCATCTTCGGGCAGCCCCTGAAGCGGCCCCAGCATACGGGCATAGAGCCCCACCTGCGCGGTCTGTTCGATCACATAGCATATCCTCAAAGCCTGAGCCATACTGCCCCCAACCCCGATCACGCCATGATTTGACAACAAAGCGGCACAACCCTTCTCCCCAAGTGTTTTAACGGTGTATTCAGCCAGCTTGCGGGTGCCGGTCCGCGCATAAGGAACAACTGCAATTTCATGGCCGATGGCCTGAGCGGTTTCCTCCAATATGACCGGAATGGGGATTCCAGCCACGGCAAAGGCAGTCGCAAATGGACTGTGGACGTGTACTATCGCCTGTACATCCGGTCTGGCCAGGTATATAGCCAGATGCAGGGGAGTCTCGCTGGAGGGGCGGAATTTCCCTTCTATTACCTGCCGATTGTAATCCACCACCACCATATCCTCCGGGGTCAGGACGGCATAGTCCATACCGCTGGGGGTGATGACGAAGCCCTCGGTCTCAGTGGCCCGGGCGCTCACATTGCCCCAGGTTCCGATTACCATGCCGCTGCTTGAAATCTCCCGGGCCGCCTCCAGAACCTGGCGCCTCACTTCCATGGAACTAAACATGACGTCACCGCCCTTCCTTGAGCTTTCGTAAGCCATCCGCAAACGGGGCTCTAATAACGCCGCCTTCGGTTATTATGCCGGTGATCAAGTGCTGTGGGGTCACATCAAAAGCGGGGTTGAATACTTTCACCTCCGGAACCGTAAGGTAGGCGTCCGCACACCGTCTGACCTCATCCTCATGGCGTTCTTCAATGATGATAGCCCCTCCGTCGGGCAAGCTGATATCGACGGTAGATGACGGTGCGGCTACGTAAAATGGGATCTGATGGTACTGGGCCAAAACCGCCAGAGAAAAAGTGCCGATTTTATTGGCTGTGTCGCCATTGGCGGCAATGCGGTCGGCGCCAACAATTATGGCGTCCACTTTCCCCAGCTGCATGGTGTAGGCGGCCATACTGTCGGTAATCAATGTTACCGGGATATGATCCTGCATTAATTCCCACACGGTCAGCCGGGCCCCCTGCAGAACCGGGCGGGTCTCGCAGGCCCACACCATATCGACTTTATTGCGGGCGGCCGCTGAACGGATCACCCCCAGGGCGGTCCCATATCCACAGGTTGCCAGAGTGCCGGCATTACAAATCGTCATCACCTGCGCCCCCGCAGGAAGAAGAGCTTCCCCATTTTCTCCAATGGTCCTATTAACGGCTATATCCTCTGCACACATCTTCTGGGCTTCATTGAGCAACAGTGCCGCCACTTCGCCCCGGGCCTGATGACGGTGCTGCAGGTACAGCTGCTCCATGCGCTGCAAGGCCCAGAAGAGATTGACTGCGGTCGGCCTGGTGGAGGCCAGCAAATCCCTGGTCTTATAGAAATGAGCATCCATTTCTGCCGGGGAGCCGTTATAGCGCCGCATCCCCAGGGCCAGTCCGAAAGCCGCCACCACCCCGATAAGGGGTGCGCCGCGTACCTTCATGGAGCGGATAGCCGCAGCCACCTCCTGCGGCGTATGGCAAGGCGCGAATACCACCTCCCCGGGCAGCTTACTCTGGTCCAATACCACCACGGCTTCATTATCAAAGCGCACCGTCGCGATCATAGCTTGACCTCTATTTCCTCAAGGATGCGCGCACAATCGCATTCTTTAGCCTGCTTTTCAATTAACAGGGTGCTCTCCAGCAAAAGCTGGCGTACCGAGGCGGTGTTGTTCTTCATAACTTCATACACTTCACTATGGGTTAAAATAGTTGGCGAAATGCCGGCGGCAAAATTGGTGATGGTAGCCACAGTAGCGTAACACATTCCCAATTCCCTGGCCAGGCAGACCTCGGGGACACTGGTCATCCCCACCACATCTCCGCCTAAGAGTTTATACACCGAAATCTCCGCTGCGGTTTCGAAGCGCGGACCCTCGGTGCATACATACACCCCGCCGTTGCTGACCTGATACTGCAGGCCATTGGCGGCTTCCATTACGGCAGACCTCAGCCGGGGGCAATAGGGCACGGTCATATCACAGTGCACCACCCCCATATCCCCGCCTTCATATAAAGTAGCGGGACGTGATTTGGTGAAGTCCAGGAACTGGTCTACCAGGACGAAATGGCCGGGCTTAAAATCATAGTTCAAGGATCCTACTGCAGCTGTAGCCAGGATATTTCTGACCCCCAGTTTGTACAAAGCCAATATGTTGGCGCGGTAATTCACCAGATGCGGGGGCACACTGTGTTTAGCCCCATGTCTGGGAATAAAGGCCAATTCCACTCCTTTGTAACTGCCTACAGTGACCGCAACTACTCCAAATTTGGTTTGCTGAAGGACCTCGCGGCGATTTTCCAGGGCATCTGGGCTGTATATGCCGGTGCCTCCGATGATGGCTGCTTTAATCAAGTAAATTCCTCCTCACAGATAGCTTATTAGGATTGAGCATTTGTATTATCAGTGTCAAACAAGGCCTGAGCGAATAAATTAGGGTCGAAATCCCTCAAATCATCCAGAGTTTCCCCAATTCCGATCAGCTTGACCGGCAGTTCCAGCTCCCTGGCGATGGCCAGGACTATGCCTCCTTTGGCAGTGCCATCCAGCTTGGTGAGAACAATGCCGGATACACCGGTAGCTTCCTGAAAGATACGGGCCTGACTTATTGCGTTCTGACCGGTGGTGGCGTCTAATACCAGCAAGACCTCTTGTGGTTCTTGCCCAATTTCCCTCTCGATAATCTTTCTTACTTTAGCCAGCTCTTTCATTAGATTGGTCTTATTCTGCAGTCGCCCTGC
>NZ_DIPG01000047.1:5944-14788 GCF_002426325.1 Syntrophomonas sp. UBA5494
ATGGCTGCGGCTCTGAAGGTGTCCGCAGCCGCCAGGATTACGTTTAAGCCCTCTTGTTTGAAACGATAGGCCAGTTTAGCGATCGAGGTGGTTTTTCCGGCGCCATTTACCCCTACGACCAGGATGATAGCCGGTTTAAGCCCGTCCAGATTGAGGGGCTGTGTATTCTGCAGCAGAAGGGCCACCTCTTCGCGAATTAAGGCCAGTACCTCATGGGAGTCATTGATGCGCTGCTTTTTGGCGGCCAGCCTAATCTTTTCCACCAACTCCACCGAGGTGTTCATGCCCACATCGGCCTGTATGAGTATTTCTTCAAGTTCTTCCCAGAATTCCTCATCCAGCTTGCGGGTGTTCTTTACCAATTCCTGTATTTTCCCGGCCAGATTCTCCCGGGTCTTGCTCAAACCCTGTTTAAATTTCTGCAGAAAGTTAAACCGAAGCTTGCCGTTTTCTTTCTCGGGGTATTTCGGCTCCTCAGGCTGATCACCGGCTGTGCCGGTTTCCTCTTCCGCTCCCGAAGCTTCTTTTTTGGAGAAGGGTTTGATAAGATTCAGAAAACCTTCCCTTTCAGAATCCAGGCCATCCGCTGCCCCTGCTGTCATCGTCCGGCCACCAGCGGCCAGGCCGGTTTCCGTTTCCTGCGGGGGCGTTTCCTTTTTGGCGAAGGGATTGATGCGGTTCAAAAACCCGTTCTTCTCGGGCTCCGGGGCTTCCGCCAGCTTTTCCGTCCCTGTCTCGGGCGCCGCCGTTTCACCGGGCGGGGTTTTCTTTTTGCGATTGAAAAGCGACATGGTCTCATCCTTTCAGTTTCGATGTAATCAGGTTTAGCCCGCTTTACTGGGTACATCCTCCAAAGACAGAGTGTATACCCCGCTGATCCCTTTTTCAGCCATGGTTATCCCGTATATAGTATTGCCACATTCAATGGTGGTCTGTCGATGGGTTACCACAATAAACTGGGTCTCCCGGCATATGCCCTGCAGGAAGCCGGTAAATCGTATCAGATTGGTTTCATCCAGGGCGGCGTCGATTTCATCCAGTAAGCAGAATGGAATCGGTTTAAGGCGAATCAAAGCGAATAAAAAGGCGATACAGGTCAAGGCCCGCTCTCCGCCCGATAATAAATTCAGCGACTGAATCCGTTTGCCGGGTATTTTTACCTCAATGTCTACGCCTGCCTCCAGGCCGCTGGCTCCGGTTTCAACCATCAGGCGTCCCTCCCCGCCGTTGAACATCTCCGCAAAAGTCCGGGCAAAACTCTGGTTGGCCTGAGTCATGAACTTGTTGAAGTCGAGCGACATGAGACGTTCGGTTTCGGCCAGCAGATTCAACAGTGATGAGCGGGCCTCCCCCAGGTCGAGATATTGCTGTTCAATAAAGCCCAGTTTGCTCTCCAGAGCCTGGGATTCCTCAATTGCTGAGATATCCACCATTCCCAGGGCTTCAAGGTTTTCTTTGAGAACTCCCAGCTCTTGCTTGATGCTGCGCAGCTCGGCTGCTCTCATCGCTTTAAGGTCGATTTCCGGAATCGGGGTTTCGCCCAGCTTTTCGCTCCACTGAAGATGCAGGCCCGAAAACTCGGTCTCCAGTCGGGCCAAATTGAGTTCCTGCTGGCGAATGACTTGTTCCAGCTTTTCAATTTCTGCCGATACCGGCCCCAGGCCGGCTTTGAGCTGGCTGACATCGGTTCTGCATTGGGTTTCTCTGCTTTTCAAGACTTCCAGCTTCTCCCGTTTAGCTTCGGCCTCCAGCACCGCCTGGGATATTTCCTGTTCAAGGCTGCCGGTTCTGCGGGTTTCCGCCTCGGTATCGTTCTGCAACCGCTCCAGCAAGTCCTGGGCCTCCTGGCGGGACTGCCGATAAGAGCCCTGAACCGCTTCAAACTGCAGCAGGTTCTTATGCTGGTTGTCCAACTCCCTCTTTTTCATGTGTAGTTGTTCATGATAGGATGAAGAACGCTCGCGCAACACCTCGAGATCCTGCCTTAGTCTGACCAAGGTCTCCTTCTGTTCTTCCAACTGGCTGGAATCAGCCTGCTGTTGCAGCTGTAAAGCCTGCCACTGTTGTTTCAAGCCGGTCACGTCCTGTTCTATTTGCAGCGATTGCTCATCTATACTTGCTATATCACGGCTGGCTTCCTGGCGCTGTTGCTGAAATTTGTGCATATGGTCAGCCGCGGTTTTTATCTGGGTTTCAAGCCATTCCTTTTTGAGAGTATACTCAATATGCTGCTTTTTCAAGCCGGCGGTTTGCAGATCAACAGCCTCTAATTCGGAGCGGGCTGAAGCCAGTGCCTGCTTGAGTTGGTTCATCCCGGACTGCTGGGCCAGCAATTCGGCCTCCAGCCTGTTCTCTTCTGCCCGGCGCTGCAGACGGCTGGGGCCGCGGTCAGCTGCGGTTCCGCCGCTCATAGCCCCGCCGGGGTTGATGATATCCCCTTCCAGGGATACCAGTGTCCAGGGATAATTTATCTTTTTATAGGCCTGCATCCCGCTGTGCAGGTTTTCCACCACCAACACCCTCCCTAGCAGATACTCCAGGACCACGCGGTACCTGGACAGACACTGCACCAGGCGGTCAGCGCTGCCCATCACCCCTTTAACGGCCAGGGACTTTTTTACCACCTCTTCAGGCACCCTGCGCAATCGCAGGCTGTCCAGAGGCAGGCAGGTGACGCGGCCCGCGCGCCGGCTCTTGAGGCGCTCAATAACCAGGCGGGCGTCATGGCTGCTCTCCACTACTATGTTTTCCAGGCTTCTCCCCGCGGCGATGTCAATGGCGGTCTCCAGCCCCGGGGGCACTTCCAGGATTTCCCCCACTATCCCCAGAATCCCGCCCAGCTCCCCGTCATGGGCCCATTTCATCACGGCTTTTACCCCGGGTGCATAGCCGCTCAGGTTTTCGCGCATACTCCGCAGACTCTCCAAACGGGTGCCCTGCTGGTCGATTTGCTTTTGCTGCTGCTGAATCAGCCCTTCCGCTTCTGTCACGTTCCGCGCCGCTTCAGCTCTGGCTTCCCCGGCCAGCCCGATGGAGGCATGGAGATGCTCCAGCTGCTTTTCGATTTGCTCCATTTCCTCATGGTACCGGGCTTGTTCTTGGCCTGCCTCTTTCAGCTGGCGGTCAAGCTGTTCATACTGCGTCTCCAGTCTAAACCTGCGTTCGCGGCTTTTCAGCAAGCGCTCCTGTTGCTCCTGTATAGCGTTTTTGACTCTGGTCTCCCGCTGGGTATACGCGAATAAATGCGCTTTGTGTTCTTCAAAGAGCTTGGCTTTTAGGGCCAGGGACTGCTCCAGGTCGCAGGCATCCTTTTCTATCTGCACACACTGCTGTTCCAGCTCCTCACACAACAGCTGCTGCTGGTTATAATCCTCTCTGTTGATAAGCAGATCCTGGTCGATCTTGTTTAACTGGGCGGCATATTTGGCGGCATCAGCCAGGGCCGCCTTAAGTCTTTCCCGGTAATTGGCAATGCGTTCCTGGCTTAATTGCAAGGCTGAGCGCAGTTCGGCAATATGGGCTTGAATATCATATAACTCTTGTGCGGCGTTTTGTTCTTCCAAACGCAGGCCTTCCAGTTCCAGCTCCCGTTCCTGCAATTGTTTGGCCTGTTCGAGCTGCTGCCGGTGCAGAGCTCTGAGGCTCTGTTTGCGTTCCGCAAGATCGGCCTGGCGAGTGCACTGATCTTTTTCCAGCCGGTTGAGCTCATATGCCATCAGGGTTTTTTCCAGGATATCGGCTTGTTCTTTGCAGCTCAAGTATTGCCTGGCCTTTTCCGCCTTTTGCTGCAGTTCCAGGCTGCGCTCCCGCATTTCCGCCAGCAGATCTGCCAAGCGGGTCAGGTCCTGAGCGGTATCCAGCAGGCGCCGGTTCACTTCTTCACGCTGCTGCCGGTATTTTATTATCCCCGAGGCTTCTTCCAGGATAAGGCGGCGCTCCAGGGCTTGTGCATTCAAAAGCTGATCCAGCTCACCCTGACTGATGATGGCATAGCCTTTCTTGCCCAAACCGGTGCCGGCAAACAGATCGTGCACATCCTTCATGCGCACCCGGGTACGATTGATGGTGAACTCGCTTTCTCCAGAGCGAAACAGCTTGCGGGCCAGGTTTATTTCCCCGTATTCCAGGGGCAAAAAGCCATCGCCATTGTCGATCAGCATCTCCACCGTGGCCATGCCGTGAGCCCGTTTGCTGTCGGTGCCGCAGAAGATGATATCTTCCCCTTTGTGACCGCGCAGGTTGCGGATGTTATTCTCGCCCAGTACCCAGCGGACCGCATCTACCACATTGCTTTTGCCGCAGCCGTTCGGCCCCACTACAACATTGATCCCGGGCTCGAATTGGATTGTAGTGTATTCCGCAAAAGACTTAAAGCCTTTGATGTCCAGACGCTTTAAATACACCCTGTTCCTCCATCATGTCAGGGCAACCTCTCAAAAAACATTCGATAAAATATTTTTAATCACCCTGAACGTATTGTTGAATTCACTTATATTGCTATTAAATCGGGCATCCAGCTAAGCCCGGCCATCATTCCGGGACTTTAATCAAACCCAACTTCATATGGCGCGTTGGTAAGAATCGCCATACTGTTTTGCAGGCGGTCAGGATTTGCCCCCGTCAGCCCAAATTCTTTCCTGTGCTAGTATTTACTAGTTAAACAATTCAGGCCCAAAAACCTTCCCATTATCTTGGTAAAAGCAGTTATTGTTCTCAATTATGTCCGGGCATTAAACAAACCCGCCTACTCAGGGCTGTTTTTACCAGCCACAACCTGCCCGGCCTGCGGCTGTTTCAGTCTTCGCCGGGCAGCAGGCCTCTATCTATCAAGCGGCGAATGAAATCCTCCCTCACCAGGGTTAGGATTCGGTTCTCACCGCTGTAGTACAGTCCGAGGCTATCAGACGCGATAGCTTCAGATTTAATTACCTTCAGCAGCCCCGTCCCCAATTCCTCTTCCAAACGCAGAAAATTACGGCGGTGCTGTCCAATCAACCGGGAGACATCGGCGGGGTTTACCAGAAGGTTTACCGGCCGGTCCCGACCTGGCAGGGCCTGGGCATCCAGAAGCAGCTCCCGGGCTTGCATATAAAAGATATGCTGCTCCACTAACTCTCCGAATGCAGGATGATACGGCCCGGCCAGCAAGGTCTCGGCAGATTGCAGTTCCTGGCTGGGTTGCAGACCCAGGCGGATCACCGGGATATGGTGGTATTGAAACATGAGCAGCATTTCGGCGCAGACAGAGACAGCCTCAGGCAGGGAGAACTCCTGATAGCTCCCCTCCCGCCATTGTCTGGCCAACTCGGTCCCGGCAATCACCAGGGTGGGATAAATTCTGACCATATCCGGCCGCAGTCCAATAATGACCCGGGTGGTAGCCAGGTCTTTAAGCCGGTTGTCCCCGGGCAGCCCCACCATCAATTGTATGCCCAGTTTAAATCCATACTCTTTTAATAAACGGCTGGCCCCAACGATTTGCAGAAGGGCCATCCCCCGCCCCGCGGCTGCCAGAACCTCGTCGTCGCACGACTGCACTCCCAGTTCTACGGTGTCTACCCCCCAGTATTTGAGCATTTTCAGAATATCCGGATCGATTCCATCTGGGCGGGTGGAAAGGCGCAGGCCGTGAATCAAACCTTTTATCAAATAAGGGGATACCTGTCTGAGGTAGGCTTCCTGCAGGGAAACATCCATCATGGTGAAACTGCCGCCGAAGAAAGCTATCTCGATCTCACTTCCGGGCGGAATGGTCGCCAGGTGCTGGTCAACCAATTCAGGGATGGCTGATGGGGAAAGGGGTTCTAACTGGGAGGCAATGTGCCGCTGGTTGCAAAATATGCATGTAAACGGGCACCCCACATGGGGGATAAAAATCGGAATATTGACATGCTTCATGGTTTGGGGGTTATCTCCAGTCCCAGGCTGAGCAGCAACTGGTGATTTTTCAGGACCTTTTCAGCAGCATTTTGCTCGGCTTCCTTTTTGCTCCGCCCCTGGCCGGCAGCCAGCAGCCGCTCCTTATAATACACCCCGGCTTCAAAAACTTTGGCATGAGCAGGACCGCATTCTTTAATGATCTGATAGATCACATTCTGTTTGTTTTTACCCTGCACCAGCTCCTGCAAGCGGGATTTATAATCTTGATAATCGCCCTGGGCGGTGTCGTCAATGTGAACCTGCAGACGGTCCAGTACGAATCGGGTCGCGGCTTCATAGCCTTGATCAAGATATATAGCTCCTATTACCGCCTCGACTGCATCAGCCAGTATGGAGCGGCGCTTACGCCCCCCGGACATCTCCTCGCCCCGCCCTAATAGTAGATAATCTCCCAATCGCATTTGATTAGCCACGTTGAGCAGCGCTTTTTCACAGACCACCTTGGCCCGGATTTTAGTCAATTCGCCTTCAGGCTTTTCATCAAAGTGATTGTACAAGTATTCGGCAATAATCATATTCAAGACCGCATCGCCCAGGAACTCCAGGCGTTGATTATTGCCGACACAGTTCTTTTCCTGGCTGAAGGACGGATGCGTCAAAGCCATGTCGATAAGCCCCAGATGATTAAAAATGAGCCGGTTGTCACGCATAAAGCGGGCAACCGCATCCCGCTGCTTAGCCATTTTGAATCTTTTCCAGGTGGCGGTGCAGGGCCGTGACCAGCGTCCCAAAGGTTGACAGGCTTTCCAGCCCTTCCTCAGGAAATTCCACATCATAGGCATCTTCCAGAGCCATGATCATCTCCACAACATCGATGGAGTCGGCGTCCAGATCTTCCAGTTTGGTTTCCATGGCGATTTCCTGGGGGTTCAGGTCCAGCTGTTCCGCCAGTATCTTTCTGGCCAGCTCTATAAACTCCTGCAACTAGATGACCTCCTTTAACTACTGTAACCTGAGCAATACATTATGTATGGTCCTTAAATCAATGCTGCCAGGGCTTTTTCCTGCTGTTCCACAATACGGCTCACAATACATTGAGCGGCAATTTTCATACCGCTGCATATTGCCTGTTTTTTTGAACTGCCGTGACATACTATACTTATCCCTTTAACCCCCAGCAAAGGCGCTCCGCCTACCTGGCGATAATCGACCTTCTGGTAAATGCTGGGGAGTTTGCCCATTTCCTGAGCGGTATGCTGGGCCAGGAACAGAACCAGGCCCTCCATGGATTTCAACAGAATGTTGCCGGTGAAACCATCACAGACAATCACATCACAATCGCCATTAAATAGGTCGCGACCCTCCACATTGCCGATAAAATTAAGTTTGGGCTGCTGGCGCAGCAAGCTGAAAGCTTCGACTGCGGCAGCATTGCCTTTCGTCTCCTCGGCGCCATTGTTGAGCAGACCTACGCGGGGATTGGGGATGGCTTGAATTGCTGAAGCATAAGCGCTTCCCAGGGCTGCAAACTGCACCAGTTGCGAAGGGCGGCAGTCCACGTTGGCCCCCACGTCGATGAGCAATGATTGTGAACCGCGAATATTCGGTATCCCGCTGACTATCGGAGGACGTTCGATTCCTTCCATCCGCCCCAGGTTAAATAGAGCTGCGGCCATCTGTGCTCCGGTGCTGCCGCAGGACAATACCGCATCAGCCAGGCCCGCCTTGACCAGACCGGTAGCAACCACAATGGAGGCGTCTTTCTTGCGCCGGATCGCGATGGCCGGAGATTCTTCCATGGTTATTATTTCGCTGGCATTGACCACCCTGAGCCTTTCAGTATCATACGATTGGCCTTTTAAGACCGGCTCGATCTCTTCCGCCAAACCTACCAGGATAATGGAGGCATCGGTTTCTTTCAGCCAGCTCAGGACGCCTGCGATAACCTCGCCTGGGCCATAATCGCCTCCCATTACGTCAACTGCGATCTTCATGGTCTTCCTCCTCATTTCAGCAAGAAATACAAAAAGTAAGCTATGGGCCTGAAAGTGCGCCGATACCTTACCTTTTGATCAACCTGTATATCTTACATCACGTTTTTACCTTTATAAAATCCGCAATTCAAGCAGGCCCGATGTGATAATTTCAACTCCTTGCACTGAGGACATTCAACCAATCCTGGTTTGTCCAGCTTGCGCCATTCGGCACGCCTCATATTCTTTCTTGAATGCGAATGTCTCCTCTTAGGAACGCCCAATTTGTTCCCCTCCTTCCTGGGTTAATTTTTTCAAGGCTTCCCAGCGCGGATCTATATTTTCTTCACTGCAGCGGCAAGCCTCCACGTTTTTGTTTACACCGCAACCCGGGCACAGACCCTGACATTCCGAATTGCAGAGCGGACTCAAGGGGATGACGGCAAATATGGCTTCTATTACCGCCGGCTCAATATCGGCCTCACCTTGATCAACCACCAGTACATCATCCTTGAACTCCTCCGGTTTTCGGCTGCCGGCATCTATCATGGTGATGTCCAGTTCTTCAGCAACCTGAATAACCGATGGTTCCAGACACCGGGAACAGGCCAGCACCAGTTTGGACTTTACTTTTCCCGTGCCGACATATGTCTGTCCGGTGAATACCACTTCGATATCGACCTGAACCGGCTCCGCAAACTGAGCACCCAGTCCCCGAACCAGTTCATCGGGCCAAAATTCCACAAAAGAATAGTGCTCACTCTGTTGCGGCTGAAGTTTGAGTTGTTTAAGGTCAATTTTCATTTTGCACCCCTAAAAAACACCAGATTAATTATATTCTTCACCGGTTAGTATTGTCAATAAAGGCAGTTACTATATCGATTTTGTTGATATGCGGCTGATAGGAGCCAAAACTAAAGGGGCGGGCGATGCCCGCCTCCCAGCTTGTTGACAAGTCAACGAGCTGGGCAGAGCGAGCGACGGAAGCGAA
>NZ_DIPG01000047.1:14929-15843 GCF_002426325.1 Syntrophomonas sp. UBA5494
CCTATTGAGCAACGCAGTTATTCGCTTTTGTCGACGGTCTGAGAGGCGGGCGATGCCCGCCTCCTGTGAATGACAATATGTTATTTGGCCAGTCTGTAGGTATCTCTGGCGATAACCAGTTCCTCATTGGTGGGAATGATGAAAATGCGTACCTTGGAGTCGTCGGTAGCCACATCGACCGCTTTGCCGCGAACTTTGTTCTTTTCGGGATCCATCTTGATGCCCAGCGCCTCAAGATCTTCGCATATATGACGGCGGATGTCGATGCCGTTTTCACCTACACCGGCAGTGAATACCAGGCAGTCACAGCCGTTCAGCTTGGCAAAATAATTGCCGATGTAACCCTTTACTGCGTTGTAGTATACGTCCAGAGCGGTTTGCGCCCTGCTGTTGCCGGCCTTGGCCGCTTCTTCAACGTCGCGCAGGTCGTTGGATACCCCTGACAATCCCAGCATACCTGACTTCTTGTTGAAGTAATTGTTGGCTTCCGCAGAATCCATCCCCAGTTTGTCCATCAGGAAGAATACTATGGCAGGGTCGATGTCCCCGGAGCGAGTCCCCATTACCAGGCCTTCCAGGGGGGTGAAGCCCATACTGGTGTCGACGACTTTGCCGTTCTTAACAGCCGCCATGCTGGCGCCATTGCCGAGATGCAAAGTGATGATTTTGCAGTCTTCGTATGTCTTGCCTAACATCTGACAGGCCTGGTGGGAAACATAATAATGAGAGGTGCCGTGGAAGCCATATCTTCTGATGCGGTATTTCTCATAGGCTTCAAAGGGCAATGCGTACATATAATTGGCGGGTTCCATGGTCTGATGGAAAGCGGTGTCGAATACAGCCACATGCTTGACATTGGGCATCAGCTTCTGGCAGGCTTCGATCCCCATCAGGTTGGGGGGATTATGTAAGGG
>NZ_DIPG01000047.1:16143-37084 GCF_002426325.1 Syntrophomonas sp. UBA5494
GCATCTTTTCCCAAAGGCTTGTGTTCCAGAGTGCTTCCCGGTATACCTACTCTGTCTACCAGCCCCACCGCCAAAACGGATTCATCAGTCATGTCTACAACTTGATATTTAATCGAAGAACTACCGGCATTAACAACCAAAACCTTCATTATAATTCCTACCTCCTCAATTTCTTCAATTTCCCTCTATTTATCTTTGATCCCTGACGGGAAAAAGACTCCGGGACTAGGGACTAGGCTTTCAGGGCCGTCATGGCGACTACATTAACTACGTCTTCTACGCTGCAGCCTCTGGAAAGATCGTTGACGGGTTTGGCCATACCTTGAAGAATAGGACCAATGGCTTCGGCCTTAGCCAGTCTCTGCACCAACTTGTAGCCGATGTTACCGGCTTGAATGTCAGGGAAAATAAGTATATTGCATGCCCCTGCAATATCACTGCCCGGGGCTTTGGAAGCGCCTACGCTGGGGACTATTGCGGCATCCAGCTGGAACTCGCCGTCCACTTTAATTTCGGGGAATTTCTCTTTGGCGATCTGGACAGCCTCAACTACTTTGTCAACAAAGGCATGACTGGCGCTGCCTTTAGTGGAGAAGGACAGCATGCCCACCTTGGGATCCTTAAAGCCGCATACATTGACAGCTGTTTCAACTGAAGCCTTGGCAAACTCGGCCATCTGCTGCGCACTGGGATCAATAGTAACGGCGCAGTCAGCAAATACGAACAGCCCGTCTTCGCCATAATCCTTGTTGGGGCAAATCATGATAAACGCGCCAGATACGGCCGAAATGCCCGGAGCTGTCTTGATGATCTGCAAAGCGGGACGCAAAACGTTGCCGGTGGTGTTTTCGGCTCCGGCCACCTCACCGTCGGCTTTGCCCATTTTTACCATCATGGAAGCAAAAAACAGCGGATCTAACATGGTGGCTTTGGCTTTATCCAAAGTGACACCCTTGTCCTTGCGCATTTCATAAAAGGCCTGAACAAAGTCATCCAGCAGCGGTGTAGTAGCTGGATTGATGATCTCCGCGCCGGATATGTCGGCGCCAATTGTGCTTGCTAACCCCCTGATCGCGCTTTCATCACCCAATAGGATCGGATTGGCAATCTTGTTGTCTGCGATTGCCTTGACAGCTTTTAGGGTTCTCTCTTCGGTTCCCTCCGGAAGCACGATAGTTTTCCCTTTGGTTGCTGCCTTTTCTCTAATTTGCGCTAGTAAACTCATCCTTTTCCCTCCCAATTTTTCACCTTGTTCCAAGATTGTTGCAATGTTCACATTCTGTTCTAATTCTAGCATAAACGGGCTAGAGAGTGTATAATTATTGGCACTATTGATACATGCAAGGAGTCGGGCACACATGACCGTAGTCGGTATCGTTGCCGAGTTTAACCCTTTTCATAACGGGCACCGTTGGCTATTGGAAGAAGCTCGTTCAAAACTGCAGCCTGAAGCGGTTATTTGCGTAATGAGCGGTCCCTTTGTGCAGCGGGGTGAACCCGCCATCTGTGATAAGTGGGCGCGTACACGCATGGCCTTAGCCGGGGGTGTAGACGTGGTAATTGAGCTGCCGTTTTGTTTTGCAGCCCGTAGTGCCTATTATTTCGCCTTTGGTGCTCTGCTGACCCTGCAAGCGGCCGGGGCAACCCATGTGGTGTTCGGCAGTGAAAGCGGCAACCTCTGCTCCCTGAATAAAGTGGCGGCCTTGCTTGCCCACGAGACCACGGCCTATCAGCAAAGACTCAAATCTGAACTGGCCCGGGGCTTGAGCTATCCCGCGGCCAGGGCCAGTGCAGTAAAATATATACTGCATGATAACAGCCCTGAAATGAGCAGCCTCTTGTCCGGGGCTAACAATATACTAGGCATTGAATATCTGCGTATCATTAAGGAACTTGGCTTAAAGCTCAGTCCCGTAACCTATGCCAGGCGGGGCGCTGACTACCATGACATCGAGGTATCAGAACTAGCCAGCGCTACGGCCATACGCCGCTGCATATATCGAGGCGCCCTCAACCGTTTATCATCGGCCTTGCCCGAAGCCAGCCTCACAATCCTACAGGAAGAGATCAAAGCGGGACGTGCCCCCATTCCCGTCGATGGCCTGGAACTGGCGATACTCAACCAACTGCGGCTGGCAACCAGGGAACGGCTGCAGAATGTCTACGAGATCACCGAGGGCCTGGAGAACCGCCTGCTGTTGGCTGCCAGGCAAAGCGGGACCCTTCC
This sequence comes from Syntrophomonas sp. UBA5494, assembly GCF_002426325.1. NCBI lineage: Bacteria > Bacillati > Bacillota > Clostridia > Eubacteriales > Syntrophomonadaceae > Syntrophomonas > Syntrophomonas sp. UBA5494. The sequence continues at coordinate 18,371 of NZ_DIPG01000047.1, forward strand.
TGCCCTGCGCAACGCAATAAAAAGCAAACGATATAACATGACCAGAGTTAACCGTATGCTCCTATCCTCGCTATTTTCTGTATCAAAGAACCAGATGGCCCTTTTCGATCAAGTTGGGCCCCAGTATATACGCCTTTTAGGGTTTTCGGCACAAGGGCGCAAATTCCTGCAAAATGTGAAAAATAATTCAGTTCTACCGGTGTTGAGCACGGGCAGCCACATCGCCAAATTGATAAAAACCGCTCCTGAACACATCCGTTCTCATATGCTTCTTCTCGACATCAAAGCCTCAGACGTGTCCAGTCTCCTGGCTCCAGACCCCGGTCAGCGGCAGGCCGGGCAGGATTTCCTGCGCCGGGTTATAAAACTAGGGCCTGGTCAGGCCGATGGTTTTTGAGATGATTTGTTCAAGGTTCTCCTCTGCGGCCTGGCGGCCCAGGTCTATGATTTGAGCGGCCTTGTCAAAAGCCCGCGGCGAAAAACACCCTACCCTGGGCTGTATCAATACATCGGTGAGTTCTTTGACCTGGTCAAACTGGGATCTTTGCATAATATCCAGTGAGGTGATGATCACATCCAGGGTGTTTTTAATGTTGATTTCCTTGCCTCCCCCGAACATCACGTCAACAGCTATAATGATATCGGCTCCGCGGCTGCGGGCCACCTCTATAGGCAAGCGGTTGCTTACCGCGCCATCGACCAGGATCATGTCCTCCTTTTTAACCGGGTAGAATACTCCGGGGATGGAAATACTGGCCCGTATGGCCTCAGCCACTGGCCCCGATTCAAGGATCACGCTGTCACCGGTCAATAAATCGGTGGCTATCATTTGGATAGGCAACCGGGTTTCTTCAAAACTCTTTTTCTTGGTGAGCAGGGTGAGAAGACTATCCATTTTTTTACCGGCAATAAAACCTAACCGGGGCAAATGTACGTCAAAAAACACCCTCAAGTCCATACTGTCAATCATTTTACCCAACATGACCAGATCGGTGCCGCAGGCATATAAGCCCCCCACCAGAGCACCCATGCTGCTTCCCACAATGAAATCAAAGGGGATCCGGTTTTCGGTCAATACCTGAAGCACTCCGATATGAGCCAACCCACGCGCGCTGCCCGCTCCAAGTACCAGTGCAATTCTGGGTGACTGAGCCATCTCCAAACCTCCTTAAGATGCTATATTACAGCATTAATAGCCTGGCTTTGGCTTCTAAACCTCGCCCATACCAACATATATTGAACTGGAAACCTTGTCAAGTTAAGGGAGGAAAACTGATTTGCAGGAGACAATGCTGAAAAGTCCCCAGTTTTGGCTCTTACTGGGGCTGGCCGGCCTGGCCGTTTTCATGGTGGCCGAACCCAGTTCAGCCGTTAATGCCGCAACTGCCGGCCTGCGGCTCTGGGCTATGGTGATCATCCCTGCCTTACTGCCTTTTTTCATTGTGTCGGAACTGATGGTGAGCATGGGCCTGGTCAGGTTTTTGGGAGTTTTGCTGGAACCGGTGATGCAGCCCATTTTTCGTCTGCCGGGATGCAGTTCACTGGTAGTTGCCATGGGTTTTACCTCGGGGTTTCCTATCGGCGCCTTGTTGACCCGGCGCCTGTATGATCAGGCTTTGCTGAGCGACAATGAAGCAGAACGCCTGGTGTCTTTCACCAACAACTCCAGCCCGCTCTTCATTCTCGGTGCGGTGGGAATGGGCATGTTCGGTTCGCCGCAACTGGGCTGGTTATTAGCCATATCTCATTACCTGGCCAATTTAATGGTGGGATTTATATACAGATTCAAGGCCCAGTCAGTCTACAGAATGCCTAAAACCAGCAGGCGGGGACGGTGGCGGGCGGCTGGAGAGGAATTATTGAGTTCAATAAATCAGGAAGGATTCGCCAAGCGCCTGGCCGAAGCGATCAGTAAGAGCATAACCAATATTCTGGCTATTGGCGGCTATATAATGACTTTCTCCGTAATTACCACCATGCTTTCCGATTGGGGCTTGATGGAAATACTGGCCAGGGTTATTAACTGTATATTCGGCTATTTCGAGTTATCCTATCAGGTCGCCTATGGCCTGGGGATGGGTCTGTTCGAAATCACCCTGGGCTCAAACTATATTGCCCAGGCCGGTGATGCAACCCTCCTGCACCAGTTAGTGGCAGTCAGCGCAGTATTATCATTCAGCGGCTTGTGCATCATCACCCAGGTAATGGGGGTGATGGTAGGCACACCGGTGCGGCTCGGCTTCTATATCAAAGCCCGCCTCTTACAGGCTGGGATCGCTGTATTAATAACCGGGATCGGATATAAATACTGGGCTGCCGCATCAGCCCCGGTGTCTCAAACCATTCTTCTCCCCAGCCCCTTTTATGCCATACATGCCTGGCGCTGGTCGCTGTATTGCATGCTATTCATGGTACTATTAATCTGTTGCTTATTATGTATTGCCTGGATGAAAAAAGATTAAAACTCGCGGTCTATCTCCAGGCGGATCTCTTCTTTGCCTTTGCTGATGTTTTCAAGTCCTTTCTTAAGTACTATTTCCATGTGGTTAAGCATATTTTCAGCGTATTCGTTGGCCTCGGCTCTAATCTCCCGGGCGACCTCCTCAGCCTTGGCCAGGATTTCCTCAGACATCCGCAATGCGCTCTTGGTAATTTCGCTGTCATCCATCATGCGGGCGACTCTGTCCTTGGATTGTTCCAAATACTCGTCAGCCTGCCCGCAGGCTTCTTTGATAATACGCTGTTTCTCGGACATGATCAGCCGGGCTGTTTCCAGTTCTTCAGGCAACACCGCACGCAAACGATCAACCCTATCTAAAAGCAAATCACTCTCAACAACCACTTTAGTGTTGGAAAAAGGCATCTTTTTGGATTCCTTCACCATGGCTTCCAATTCATCCAGAATTTTAAAGATCTCCATCATTTTCTATGCCTCCTCTAAGCCATCAACGAATAATAATGCAGGGCAGACTCCCCGTAATAATTCAATCTGTACCGGTTTAAACGGCTGAATGCGGGGGGGAGTTCCTTATGTCGACGAGTTCGAATGATAACAGAGCCCTGTGGCTCCATAATTTCAACCTGATCCAGCTTTTTCATCACATCCAGAAAAATCCCTTCAACAGTGAAGGGAGGATCTACATAAATATAATCGAATCTTGCGCCGTGCTTGTCTAATATGGTCAAAGCACGTAAAACATCATTGCAATATACTTCATAATAATCTTCGAAACCGCAGTTATCCAGGTTTTCGTAGATGATGCGCACTGCCGCCGGATTGTTGTCGACGAAAACGGCTTGCGAGGCCCCGCGGCTTAAAGCCTCTATGCCCACGCTGCCGCTGCCGGCGAAAAGATCCAGAAAACGGGCATCTTGAATATTGGGCCCCAGCACATTGAATAGAGCCTCTTTTATCATATCGGTTATAGGTCTGGTTTCTTTGCCAGATGGTGCCTTAAGTCGTTTTCCTTTGGCAGAGCCAGCGATAACTCGCACTATTCCCTTCCCTTCCTGGCATAAATGCCATTCGACCATATTATTGCATCTATTTTAGCATAAAAAAAATTTTAAAAATATTGTATATAATCCTTATTTAGGGGTAAAGATATCAATACCAGATGTTATTCTGGTAAAACAAACCCTCCCCAACAACTTTACAAAATTCTCCTCTCCCCAAAATGGCGACGCGAGTCGCCATTTTAATTTTTCGTATAAATTTCCAGGCATGGTGCAGACTAACTACCGAGGTGATAATATGAAAAATATCTTAAAGGCTTTCGGTCTGAATATAGACCTGGCTGTAGAGGCCCATGAACTGCTGCGGGGAGCTGCCAATGAGGAGATCCCGGGAGTAATTGAGCAGGTCGAACAACGGGAATTTGTAAAGGTCAACACCATTATAATCAAAGATCAGAATGGCGCTCAAAAAATGGGGAAACCGGTCGGAACTTATGTCACCATCCAATCGCCGCCTTTAAAAATCAATGATCCTTATGTAAAAAATGAAATTGTCGAGGTCATGGAGAAAAGCATGCACACCTTATTAGGGGATCGGGTTCAGCCCGGAGATACCGTTTTGCTGGTTGGCCTGGGCAACTGGCGGGCCACCCCGGATTCTCTCGGCCCTAAATTTATTGAGTACAGCCCCATCACCCGCCACTACCATCAACACGCCCCTGAAGCCCTGGTAGAAGGCATGCGCCCGGTGTGCGGCATCGCACCAGGGGTATTGGGAATCACTGGGCTGGAGACTTTTGAAGTGATCAGAGGGGTGGTCGAAAATGTCAAACCAACTGTTATGGTAGTGGTTGACGCCCTGGCAGCCACCAATGTAGACCGAATTGGAACAACCATCCAAATGGCCAATACCGGCATTCAGCCCGGGGCTGGCGTGGGCAATGCCCGAATAGCGTTGACCGAAGAGGCTCTTGGTATTCCGGTCATCGCCATAGGCTGTCCGACCATTGTCAATGCCAGCATTATTACCAATGAAGCCATTCGCAAATTTTGCTTAAACAGCGGGGCTACGTTTAATGAGAACCAGGCCTTGGATGCCACCAGGACCATATTGTCCCGTTTCGGGGGCAGCCTGGGTGTAACTCCGCAGGAGATAGACGATATCGTAGAAAATACCTCGCGCATCCTGGCCATGGGGGTCAGCAAATCATTATTCCCCGGTATATCTCAGGAACAGCTGGAACTGTATGCAACCTGATTACTTTCTCTTATATTTTGCGCATACAATGAAAACAAGCGGAGATATTCATCTTCCGCTTGTTTAACCTAGAATGATTACGCTGTGGTTATGAGGTTAGCTAAGCTGACCGCCTGACTTGCGCTGCTCGTAATCATAGATCATTTTCTTAACCATTTGGCCGCCGATGCTGCCGGCTTGACGGGAAGTCAGGTCACCATTGTAACCATCCTTCAGAGTCACGCCCACTTCCTGAGCAGCCTCCATTTTGAATTGATTCATGGCCGCTTGTGCCTGGGGAACTAAAATTCTGTTATTGCTTTTTGCCATTTCTTTTTCACCTCCTTTTTGTTGTAGTCATATTCTTTCCCCGACCCGGACTTCTATGCTAGAAGTATTTTCATGAGTTTTTAATTTCTTTCTGGGGTGGCTGGGTTTTTTCAGAACTCGCAATTCCCATTTCCTGAGCAATTTCAAATTTTAAATGATCTAGTTTTTGGGTCTTCTTATCATCCTTACCCACCGTGACACCTCCGCTTTCTTTAGAAGTCTGTGAAATCAAAAAACTGCAGGAGCAAACCTGCAGTAATAGCTTGGATATTTTCTTATGAAATTAATTAAGGAACAAAATAATAATTCCGCTAATTTGCGGCTATATTATGGTTTTTTTTAAATTTCATATCAAAATAATCCTGTTGCCGGGGGGTTAAACTGGTAAAGCAGGCGGCGACTTCCTGGCTCATCTCCACTATGTCGCCGTCCCGGGCCAGGTCGGCCACCCGCAATTGATGCAGGCCATGCTGGCGGACCCCCCAGAAGTCTCCGGCGCCCCTGAGGGTCAAATCGGCTTGGGCCAGGCGGAAGCCGTCCTGTATATGGGTCATCAAATGCATTCTCTGCAAGGCCTCGGGGCTTTTAGGATCACCCAGTAAAAAGCATATCGATTGGCGGGTTCCCCTTCCCACCCGGCCGCGCAGCTGATGCAACTGCGACAGGCCAAAGCGTTCAGCCTGTTCGATGATCATCATCGAGGCATTGGGGACATCTACACCGACCTCGATTACCGTGGTGGAAACCAGCACCTGAATGGCGCCACGCTTAAAACTTTCCATAACCGCCTCTTTTTCTGAGGCCTTCATCTTGCCATGCAATAAGCCCACATTAAATCCGGAGGCCAGCTTGTCACATAACTCTTCGTAGAGGGTGACCGCGGCCAGCAGGTCTTGTTTTTCAGAATCTTCAATAAGCGGGCAGACCACATAACATTGACCGCCCTGGACCAGATGCTGGCGCATGACATGATAGGCTTTAAGGCGCCCTTCCCTTTTTAAGAATACGGTTTGAACCGGTTTGCGGCCGGGGGGAAGAGCGTCTATTACCGATAAATCCAGATCGCCGTATACGGTTAAGGCCAGGGTGCGAGGTATGGGGGTAGCGGTCATCACCAGAACGTCAGGGCTGGTCCCTTTATCCCCCAGCAGTGCCCGCTGCTTCACCCCGAAGCGGTGTTGTTCATCTACAATGGCCAGCCCCAGGGCTGCGAAACTCACCTTTTCTTGAATGAGGGCATGAGTACCGACCAAGAGGTCGACATGGCCGAGACTGGTGGCAGTCAAGATTTCATGGCGCCGGGCGCTGCCTGTGGAACCGGTCAGCAAGGCCAGGTTGCGGTTAAGCCCGGTGAAAAAGCGGGTCATACTGTTGAAATGCTGCTGGGCTAGAATTTCGGTGGGAGCCATCAGAGCAGCCTGAAAACCGCTGGAAATAGATTTGGCTATGGCAAGAGCCGCTACCGCGGTCTTACCCGCGCCCACATCCCCCTGCAGCAAGCGATTCATGGGCCTGCTTGCCTCCATATCGGCAAAAATCTCTCTGGTTACCTTCCGCTGAGCAGGGGTGAGGGCAAAAGGCAGCTGTTGTTCAACCTGTTCCACCAATTGGTCCTGTTCCCGGTGTACGAACCCGCTGTATATGTTCTGGCTGGTTTTGAACTGCTTCAGTCCCAGATTGAAGAGCAGCAATTCTTCGCAGGCCAAGCGCCGGCGGGCCTGTTTATAGGCTTCACGGTCTGCAGGAAAATGAATATTAATGAAAGCCCGGCGGATATCAATCAGTCCAAAGCGGCGGGCGATTTCAGGTTCAAACAATTCGGGATAATGGGGCAAATATTCACAGAGCGCCATTTCCACCAGTTTGCGCAGGATCCGCTGGGTCAATCCCTCGGTAAGGGCGTAAACCGGAATCACCGGGTGGGAAAGACCGTCATTTTCAAGCAGGTCATATTCCTGCACCTGAACCTCCGTAGCGTTGTAAGCCTTTTTGACCTTGCCCCTTATCCAGATTTCCTGGCCTTTTTTGATAGAATTGCTTAAAAAGGGCTGATTAAACCATACCGCGGTGGCTACCCCGCTCTTATCCTGCAGAAGGGCTTGAAAAACGCTCATCCCGCGGCGGCTGCGTTTCAAGCTGGTAGCCGCCACGGTCCCTCTGGTGCTGCAGCTCTGTCCGTTTTCCAGCTCAGCGATGCTTTGAATTTGATTGCGGTTGTAGTAACTGCGGGGTATGTACCAAAGAAGATCGAAAACCGTATCTATTCCTATCCGCTGCAGCAGTGTGCTGCGCTTGGGTCCCACACCTTTAAGAAACTGAATTTCTTTACGCAAGGCTTGCATAAGTATTCCTCTAATAAACTGAAAAGCGGGCTGCCAACCCGCTTATTGTCCAAATCTACAATCTATCAAAAACCGTTGCTCGGGGTGGCCTCATAATACAAGGGATTATTCCACCGAAATATAATAACGGTAATGGGGCTGACCGCCATAATGAACCTGGATCTCATAATCTGCATAAATGCTCTGCAACTCTGTCATGAGCTCGCGGGCCGCGTCTTCATCCACATCAGCCCCGTAAAACAGGGTAATCAACTCGCTATTTTCATCTACGATCTGCTCCAAAACCGCTTTGACGGCTTGCTGGTTGTCCTCAGCCTTGACTTCGATGGAGTCTCCTATTATGCCGATAACATCGCCATCTTTAATATCCAATCCATTCACTGCAGAATCCCTGACCGCTTTGGTAATCTCCGCGTATTTGACCCGTTTTATCTCTTCTTCCATAGCGGCCACCATATCTTCCAAATCTCCATCAGGCTGAAAAGCGATCAGGCCGGTAATACACTGCATTACAGACCTGGTGGGAACCACTCTGACATCCTGGTTCTCCGCCAGCAGGGCAGCTTGCTGGGCCGCCAGGATGACATTGCTGTTGTTGGGCAGGATAATTACCGCAGATGCATTGATCTTCCCGCAGGCGTTAAGCAGTTCCTCGGTACTGGGGTTCATAGTCTGGCCGCCTTCCACCACCTGATTCACCCCCAGGCTTTTAAGAATCTCGACAACTCCCGGACCGCTGCCGACCGCCACCAGTCCGACCTGCTGGGAATCAGCCGGGGTCTGCTCGGCGGCGCCGTTCTTCACCGGCCAGTTATTCTTATGCTGGTGCACTTCTTCTTGCATATTATTAATCTTGATGTCGTTCAGGCTGCCTAATTGAAGGCAGGACTCCAATACCCTCCCGGGATGATTGGTGTGCACATGGATTTTTACCAATTTTTCGTCCCCCACTACCAGCAGAGAATCCCCCAGGTTGCTTAGGTTGTTTTTAATCTGCTGCAGATTGAGTTCCTGGCCTTTTAACAAAAGCTCGGTGCAATAGCGGTAATCGAGCAGGGGAACTGCCTCCGGGGCAGGCTTTACTTCGACTGCGTCCTTCCATCCCAGGCGCAGCCCTTCCAGGTTTATTTCATTATCGTAGGCCAGAGCTTCGGCAAAGCCTTCCATAAAATATAACAATCCCTGACCCCCGGCATCCACCACCCCCGCTTCACGAAGCACGGGCAGCATCAAGGGGGTCTTCTCCAGGGTGTTGTAACCGGTGCGGATCCCGGCCAGAACTACTTTTACCACATCATTGTTCTTCCGGGCTTCTTCCTCGCAACCGCGGCTGATTTCTCTGATGACGGTCAGAATAGTCCCTTCAACCGGCTTCATAACCGCTTCATAGGCGGTACGCGCCCCGGATTTGAAGGCCATTGCCAATTCTTTGGCATCAACCTTTTCTTTCTGATCCAGGTAAGCGGCCAGGCCTCTGAAGATTTGCGACAGAATGACTCCGGAATTGCCTCTGGCCCCCATAAGCGAACCGATCGAAACCGCCTTGGAGACCTTTCCCAGGGGCTGATCTTGAGTCCTTTCCCCTTCTTTGACCGCTGACTGCAGGGTAAGAAACATATTGGTGCCGGTGTCACCATCCGGAACCGGGAATACATTAAGCTGGTCAACCTGGTCGCGATGGCTTTCCAGCTTGACAGTGCCTCCTTTAATTGCCCTTACAAAATCACTTCCATCGATAAACAACAAACTCAACTCTATGTCCTCCCCTACCTGTTGCCGGGAACTTTTACCCCTTTAACATTAACGTTTACTGCCGCCACGGGTATGCCAGCGGTATGTCGCAAAACATAGGTTACTTTCTGAATGACACTGCTGGCCACCTCTTTTATTTTAATTCCATATCCCATCATAACATAGAGATCAATTACAAATCCCTGTTCAGTATAATGAACATCGACGCCTTTGCGCACGTTTTCCCGGCCCAGAATACTGCTGATCCCGGTTTGCAGATCTTGTGACACCATCCCTACCAGCCCATAGCAATCAACTGCGGCCAGCCCCGCGATGGTCTGAATGACCTCCTTGGATACCTGAATAATACCGATTTCAGTATCTGTAATCTTATGCATTCCAGTCCCTCCTGTCTGACTAAGTTAATTCTACAACGCAATATCTATTCCTGCTTCTTGCCCTTTATCTGACCTTTTGGTAAAATAGTTAAGTGCATTTATGAAGAGAGGGGGCAAGAAAGGTGGCCAAGTGTTATGTTTGCGGGAAAGGCATCACATTCGGGAAAACATACAGCCACTCCCATATAAGAACCAACCGGCAATGGAAGCCTAATATTCAGCGGGTTAAAGCGATTATCGACAACACACCTCAAAAGATAAACGTTTGTACACGTTGCCTGCGTTCCGGAAAAGTACAGCGGGCCCTATAAATTCAGTCCATGAAAAGCCCCAGTCTTATGGCTGAGGCTTTTTTGCGTTCATTATCTGTTGCGGAGTGTAATGATACTGCTCATTGCAGAAGTTGCAGGTTATTTCTACAATGCCTTCATCATCACATAACCTCTCGATTTCCTCCCGGCTGTAACTGGAGAGGATAACCGCCAGGCGTTCCCGGTTACAGGTGCAGCAGAACTCCAGATCCTGCTCTCCTATGATTTGATATTCCAGACTGCCCATAACGCGTTTGAGCAAAGCCTCCAGGCTGTCGGCCTCTGCCAAACTGGCGCTGATATTTCCGATATCCAGTACCTGTCTTTCTATCTGGGCTACAACCTGTTCATCAGCCCCGGGAAGAGCCTGCACCATAAGGCCTCCAGCCGATACAACCGTCAGGTCCACATCAACTAAAACCCCTAATGCCAGCAAAGTTGGAATCTGTTCGGAATGCAGATAATAATTTACCAGATCCTCGGCGATCTCGCCTGAGACTAACGGCACCCTGCCGCTGAAGGGCTGCTTTAAACCGATGTCCTTGACCACTTCAACATAACCCTCACGGCCTATTAGCCCCCCCACATCCAGCTTGCCCAGCGGAGTCGCAGGCAGATCGGCCTGTGGATTGGAAATATATCCTCTTACGGTGCCGAGTCCGGTGGCAGTAGCAATGATGACTCCAGCCGGCCCATCCCCGTTGAAGCGGATGCTCACTACATCTGAGGGGTCCTTGACATCATGGATCATGAGCAGGGCTGCGGTCAAGACCCTGCCCAGGGCAGCCGAAGCAGTCGCTGAGGTGCCATGGCGCTGATGAGCGTTTTCCGCCAACCGGGTGGAAGCTGCCAGGATTATTTTAACCCCGCCGCTGGCATCCAGGGCTTTTAACATATAATCTCTGGGGATCATGGTATATTCCTTTCTCGCTTAATTGTCATTATACCCAATATCGACTGCTGAACAAAACCATACTCTGCCATACCAGCCTTAAAGGTATTGTTTTTATTATCGTAGCACACTATCCTCCCTCTTCAGCTTTCCACGACAAATTTAGCGGCAAAAGCCATATTTAGCCTGTTTTGGAGCAGGCCTGCGGGTCAATAGGATCGAATAATGATCGGTCCTGGGCCCAATAAGGCTCTTTTTTGCCAAACTGGGCAAAATAAAACCAAAAACTGAGAAAATCACAGTTTGTGGCAGGGAAATCATCTTGTTAAAGCGAACACCTATTAACTTAAATATAGACAGAATAGCTGAGGGGGTAGACGAGTTGCGTCTGGCAGTATATCCAGGAAGTTTTGATCCGGTAACCAACGGTCATATTGATATCCTGGAACGAAGCAGTAGATTATTTGATAAAATAGTCGTCGCGGTTATCCATAATGTCACCAAGAGCGCTCTTTTCAGCCTGGATGAAAGGGTTCACCTGATAAGGGAAAGCGCCAAGCATATCAGCAATGTGGAAGTCGATTGTTTCTATGGATTGTTTGCCGACTACCTGCGCCGTAAGGAAGCCTGCGCTATCATCAGGGGACTGCGCACGGTTACCGACTTCGAGTATGAAATGCATATGGGAATGATGAATAAGATGCTTATTCCCGAGATTGATACCATATTCATCATGTCTAATACTGACTATATTTTTGTTAGCTCCAGCGGGGTCAAAGAAGCCGCCCTTTTAGGCGGCGATGTGTCCACACTGGTCCCCGGAGTTGTCAAACAGGCCCTGGACGTAAAAGTGGCCGAGGTTTGGCGCAACGATAGATAAGGAATTCAAAATGTCACAGGGACGGGAGTGGTGGCACATTTAAAAGTGTCACAACCCGTCCCTTTATGTTTTGTCTTAGGACATCAAGTTGGGCAGGAAGAGGACGATCTGGGGGAAAATCATCAGGATAGCCAGGCATACCACGATGGCGGCCAGGAACGGCCAGATCCCTCTGAATATGGTCTCCAAAGGCACATCCGGGGCGATGCCTTTGATAATGAATACATTCATGCCTACCGGCGGGGTGATAATGCCCATACCCACCACCAGGACCACTATGACCCCAAACCAGATGGGGTCATACCCCAGGGTATTGGTGACGATAGGGAAGAAAATCGGTATGGTCAGCAGAATCATGGCCAGGGCGTCGATAAAACAACCCAGAACCAGATATATTCCCAGGATAATTCCCATTACCGCGAAGGGCGGCAGGCTCAAAGCCCCGGTCCAAGAGGCCAGTTCAAAGGGAACCCGGCTAATGGCCAGAAACCGTCCGAATATCATGGCTCCGGCTATAAGCAGCATAATCATGGCCGTGGTTCTGGTGGTATCATATAATGATTTCTTAAAACCTTCCCAATTCAGGCTTCTGCCCATCAACGCCGCCAGCAATACTCCGAAAGCACCCACTGCACCAGCCTCGGTGGGCGTAAACCAGCCCATGAACAGCCCCCCCATGGAAATGGCAAATACCAGCAAAACCTGACCTAGAGCGCCTTTTAAGGCACCCCAGCGTTCGGCCCAGTTGGAGCGCGGTCCGGCTGGCCCCAACTCGGGTTTGCGCCAGGTCAAGAGTGAAATGGTGAGCTGATACAATACCATCAAAAGTATTCCCGGCAATATTCCGGCCATAAATAATTTTCCCACCGAAATTTCGGTTGCCATCCCATAGACTATGAATATGACACTGGGAGGGATCAAGACACCCAGGACACCTCCGGCTGCCACACTAGCGGTGGCTATGGAGTTGTCATAATTGTATTTTTTCATCTCCGGCAGAGCGATAGCGCCCATGGTAGCTGCTGTGGCGGTATTTGACCCGCAGATGGCGCCGAAGATGGCGCAGGCGGTCTGGGTTGCTATGGCCAGGCCCCCCGGCCAGTGCCCGATAAGTTTGTAGGCGAAAATATACAGACGGGTGCCAATTCCGGAATAATAAGCCAGAAATCCCATCCACACGAACATCGCGATCACGCTCAGGCTGTACGATGAAAAAGTGCTGAACAATTCCTTGGCCACCATATCCAGGGCTGCAGTGGCAGAGGTCAGGTAGGCGAATCCGGCGAATCCAACCAGGGCCATGGCGTATGCTATAGGCATGCGCAAGGCCAATAATGCCAGAAAGACTACTATGCCTATCAGGCCCAAAGTTGATGCAGTCATGCCAGCTCCCATGCCTTTCTCACCGATACCGATATGCGGTGCAGGAGCACCAGACACAAAGCCCCCAGCCCGAAAGTGATCAGATATGATACCGGATACATGGGGATTTGCGCGGTGGAACTGACCAACCCGGTGGTGAGCATTTCATAACTGTAATCCAGCATGTAGCGGGCTGCCAGTCCCCAGAATCCCAAGGCCAGCATTCCGGTGATGATATCCGAAGTAGCCTGGGCCCGGGCGGGCAGTTTTTCCATAAAGAAATCAACCGCGATCTGCCCGTCACAGAAGGCGCAATAAGCCAGGGCCAGGCCTATAGTGACAGCTGTAAGTATGTTTACATATTCGACAGTTCCCAACAGGGGGCGGTTAAACAAAGCCCGCAAGATGACATTCAAAACTACCACTACCATGGTGGCCGCTACACAGAAAGCGGCGATGTTGTCTAAAAAGCGGCCAAACCGTTCCACCAATCCGCTGAATTTCTTCATCTTCAGCCCTCCTTACAACTCGGCGTTGTATTTAGCGGCCAGAGCTTTAATCTCATCCAGAATCTCTTGACCGTTTACCTGTATGGCATTCATATTTTTAACGTATTCCTGTTGGATGGGTTCCACCAGGGAAATCCAGCGCTGGCTCTCCGTTGGGCTTAATTCGATGACCTTTATGCCCTTCTGCTCCACCGCCCATTTAAGGGCGGCTTCGTTCTGCTGATCCCACAGGCCGACGGCAACCTCTTCAAAATACTTCTGGTTGACCTGATTTATGGCCTGCTGCAGTTCCGGCCCCAGGGCATCCCATTTGTCTTTGTTTATAGTCATAAAAAACAAGGTGTTATAGAGGAAAGGGGTCTTGGTCAGGTAAGATGTGACCTCGGCCTGTTTCCAGCCCTGCAAGACTTCGTCAGGACCGAGATTGCCTTTCACCACCCCTTTGGATAGGGCCTCATAAGCCTCTGATTGAGCCATACCGACCGGACTGGCCCCGAGCGCGGTCAGAGTTTTAGCGCTCAAGCCAGTAGCCCTGATCTCCATGCCTTTGACATCTTCCAGGGTATCTACCGCGGTCTTGGTGTACAGGTCGCCAGGGCCGGTGGTGAATACCATCAAGAGTCTGGTATCCTGAACCTCTTTGGGGTTTATGGACTGAATGGTCTCCCAGGCTACCCTGCTGCTCACCCTGGAGCTCTCATAGGTGATGCCCGGCAGTTCGAAGACTTCCAGGACCGGGAAGCGTCCACGCGTATATGAAAAACAGGAAACGCCAACATCTGCCACCCCTTTTACCACCCCGTCATAGATGTCATTGGCTTTTAACAGGGTCTCACCCGGATAGCTGGTGATCTTGACCTTTCCATTTGTTGCTTGATTGATCTCATTGGCCCAGGGCTGTATCAATTGGGTTTCAACCGGATGGGTGGCGGGCCAGAAGTGAGCCAGTTTTAATTCCACTACTTTGGCGTCAGCTCCGGTGGCAGCGCTTTTCGGACCGCACCCGGTAAGGGCGCTGAAAGCCAGTAACATCACAAAAGCCAGTGCCCAGGCGATGGTCTTTCTCCATCTCCTGCCTACCTTCCTACTCTGAGCAAAATTCACCTTTACGTCCTCCCTTTTTGTTTTTGCCCAGGAAAAGCAAAAAAACCCCCAGAGGAGTTATAAAAATGCAAAATCCCCAGGCAGGTATAACACCATCCGGGGTATCACATCCCAAATCCTACCATTCTACTTTTCCTACGCATATGCAGTTTTAGTATCATACACCGATAAATACCATACTACTGAATAATATATTACCATTCAGGGTAATATATTGGCAAATCTGCTACAGTATATGCCTGGGGCAGTAATTTTATGTTAAACCACTCAGAAGGCAATTTGCCTCCCCACAGACAGAATCCCGCTATATTTTTAATAAGTCGGATTTGGTATTCTGTTGAGTTCTACTGACCAGGAGGAGAGTTTCTCCTTTCCTTTGTACACCAGGACCCCTCTATTTAAATAACGGTCCGCAGCCGTTCTGATCAAGACCTCCGCGCCGGAGAAATCGCCTTTTTCGGCTTTATAGTCAGAGAGGATGCAATCATCCGCAACCGTAAAAGTCCCTTCCAGGAGACCCAGACCGGGATTCATCGACACCCAGGTAGTCAACTCTTTGCCTTCATCCCAGGGAATAACCTCATAGCGGTTGCGGATCTCGATAGATTCCTGACCAATAACCTTCATCACCCCATCATTGATCCACAGATCATCTTCATGAAAGATACGCACCTGCCCTTCAACCTGATGGGCCTGCCCGGTTTCTGTATAATAATAGCCACTGGCTTTCCAGAAGCCTTCCTCAAATAAGAATGTGTGTTGCAACTCCCATAACCTCCGATATCATATATTTTTTATTATAGTAAGTATAGCTTCATCCGTGAAGTACATCCGGTTTGTTTCCGTTATTTTTTCCATGCCTATAACATTCTGATATAGAATCCAGCACCCGGTACTGAGCGCCGTCCGCGGTTCGGCCCAAAAATCCGCAATCGATCAAAAGCCTGCGCAGCAGGAAATAGTCCCCAAAGGTATGCCACCTGTCGATTAACGCATTGACTTCCTTTTCGCTGTAAATACGTTCCCGCTCGAATTTACTGGCCAGATAGGACAAAACCGGGATTTTAGTGCGGTTTGGCCTGGGGATCTGCTTGATTTGGCCATCATTATTCAAGAAGATGTCTATATTTATCTTCTTGGCGGTCGAGCTCATATCAATACCCCATTTCCTGCAGTATTCTGGACAAGGCTTTCAAACGTTCCCCAATAAGCTCATCATCATTGCTGAGAGCCTGACTGAACAGCTTGATATCCTCATCGATCCTTTCGTTAGCGGTGCATACCTCGACAGTCATGGCATCGCCCTGCAAACCCACCCTGTCGATAGAGGGTTTATCAGGATCATAGAAATTCTCATAACGATAAGCCTCACTGAAATGAAGCCTGGCTCTGCATATGAGAATGGCCAGGTCCAACACCCGGTGCAGCGGCAGCTCCTCAGATTGCCTGGACCATTTCTCCCCGGTGTGTCTCCATACTTTGGCTGAAATATCCAGCTTGCCACGGTCATTCCATTGCGCCAAACCCAGAGAAAGCCCCTTGGCATCTGATTTATACGCGTATCTGCCATCAACATTCTCGTAGTCTTCCACTACAATCACCGGTTTGTGTTTTAAAGCAGTTGGAATCTTCATAAGCCATTATCCTTTCCGGTTTACTAAATTAGTAGATTACTAATTTAGTAATTTTAATTATATACCCGGTTTGAAGATTGAGCAAATAGAAAAAACCGCCTGGCTATAAACATAATCCCATTTTTATGCTGCGGTGATTCTATGTTTTACGATGGCCATGATTTCGGTTTTCAACCTCTCCCCTTCCTCCAGGAAGCCTTTATATTTTTCAATGGCCGCGTTTATAACGGCCTCTTCTGAAATACCGGGGATATTTATCATAATATTGAGAACCGCGCCTTCCAGACCGGAATATGCCAGCAAGGCCCCCACTCCAATGTCTGAAGCCGCGTTTTTATTTCCATAGCGGGCAATATTGATTTGATGCTTTAACACCTGGAGGCATTTTTCGGCCACCTTCAGGGGTACTTCCAGGGCATACAGGTTGGCTTTCTGCATAGTCTCGCTGCGTTCCAGGCTTTCCTCCTCGGTTTTCCTGGGCAGCCTCATGGCTTTCATGACCAGGTTAAAGGCCCTGGTGTCATCATCGCACAGCTTCAACAGCTGGCTATTCAGTATTTTGAGGGTTTCATAGTCCTTTGCTATCTGGTATTTTAATTCTGCATCCAGGGCTTCATAAGCTTTCTTATTCGTGGAAAGATTGATCACCATTATGGACAAGGCCGAGCCGAAGGCTCCCGCCAGGGCTGCAGTGCTGCCTCCGCCTGGCGCCGGCGCCGGACTGGCCAGCAAATCATTAAAATCGTGTAATGTCATATCATATAGCAAACCATACACTCCTCTCTATACCAACCTGCCTCGATCAACAACTGTCCGGCCGCTTTTTATCACTTTATCTACATGGTTTACGCCGAAATGATAGATAACATAGTCCCAGTTGGGGGCGTCCAAAATGACCAGATCGGCTTTTTTGCCGGCCTCGATGCTGCCTATGTCTGCAGCCCGGTCAACTGCATGGGCGGCGTTTATAGTCATGCCTTTCAATATCTCCTCAGGGGACAGCTTCATGCCAAAGCAGGCTAAAGTCATGATCGCCTGAAGATTTTCGGTGGGGCAAGAACCCGGATTGTAATCGCTGGCCAGGGCTACTCTAATGCCCTTCGCCATCATTTTCCCGGCGTCGGCATATTTGCCCAGCATCAAATAAAAAGAGGTCCCAGGAAGAAGCACGGCGGTTACCCGGGCCTGGCTCATCGCGTTCAAACCGTCTTCAGAGGCGGCCAGGAGATGATCCGCGGAAACGGCCCCCATTTCAGCGGCCAGTTCCGCGCCCTGCAGGGGAACGATTTCATCGGCGTGGATTTTGAGTTTAAAGCCCATCGAGCGTCCCGACTCCATTAAAACCCGGGCTTCCCGGGGTGAAAATACGCCTTCCTCGCAAAAAACATCTATAAATTCGGCCAGCCTGTGCCGGGCTATATATGGCATGATCTCCTCAGTCATTAACCGGATATAACCCTGCGGGTTTCCGGCGTATTCTTCAGGAATAGCATGCGCTCCCATATAGGTGCTGATCAGGTCGATGGGATGCTCATCATTGAGTTCTTGTGCGACTTGCAAGCATTTTATTTCGGTCTCCAGGTCCAGGCCATAGCCGCTTTTGGCTTCGACTGTGGTGGTCCCATGGATCAGCATCCGATCCAGGCTTTTTCTGGCCTTGTTGCTCAATTCCTCCCGGGAAGCCCGCCGGGTCTTGGCTACGGTATCCAGAATCCCCCCGCCGCTCTTAAGAATGTCCAGATAAGACATCCCCTTCAGTTTCAATGCCAGCTCCTTTTCCCGTGATCCGCCGTGAACCAGGTGGGTATGTGCATCGATAAGTCCGGGGATTACGGTCTTGCCCCTGGCATCTATTATTTCTGTCCGGGGTCCACATATTGGCGCACCGGCATCGCCCCTGCCCAGGGCCATTATTCTGTCCCCGGCAACAGCTATATATCCATCGGTAACCTGCAGGGGACCGTTGTCCCGGCAGTCTAAAATGCCGTCAGATCTTATGATCAAACCCGCTCTCATGGCAATCACCTCATTCCAGCATCCTATTTTCAATCACCTGTTTTAAACTGAAATTCTCAATCTGCATATAATAAACCGCCGCATCGAGCAATGCTTCCATAGGTGTAAGACCGATGATCTCGCTGCCTGCTATCGTCACCCCGTACCTGCGGGCTTCAAATTTCACCATCTCAAATACCCGGTAAAGAGCGGTTTTAGTATAATCAGTCATATTTATGGATACCTGAACCATCCCTTTTTCCTTTAATTCCACGCCCATGGCCTTGCAATACCTTAATCCACCCGATATGTGGCGTATACATCTGACGATCTGGTTGGCAATATCCAGGTTACTGGTGTTTAAATTGATATTAAACGCTATTAAAGGCATTCTGGCCCCTACTGCGCTTGCTCCAGCGCTGGGATGCGGCTGCTCCGGTCCGAAGTCAGGCTTCCACTCCGGCTGCAACATTTTGGTCCCAAGGCCCTCAAACTCGCCTTTCCTGATGTTGGCCAGGTTCTCCCGCTCTGGA
>NZ_DIPG01000047.1:37291-45090 GCF_002426325.1 Syntrophomonas sp. UBA5494
AAAGGCACTACATCGATTGCTCCCATCCGGGGGTGTGCACCCCGGTGGTTTCTAAGGTCTATATTTTGGACCGCAATCCCGGTTGCTTCTAATATGGCTTTCTTCACACTCAGCGGTTCTCCCATAATGGTCACCACGGTGCGGTTATGGTCCTTATCCGGGCTGTAGTCCAGCAACTTAACCCCGGTGGTCATGAAGAACGGAACTAAAATCTTCTGAATGGTTTCGATATTCCTGCCTTCGCTGAAATTAGGTACACACTCCACTAATCTGACTAATTGGGACATCTGAAACACCCTCCCTCAATACTGGTCGGCTTTATATGTCAGGCAGCAGGTTGGCGGATCGCTGCCAGTATCCGGGGACTCACCCTTTGCCGGGAATGCCCGGTTAAGGTTTGGGGACACACCCCTTTGGGGAATGTCCCCGTATGGTTTTTTTGATCAGGTTATCGTCGGGGAGATACGGCAAGGTGATATGGGCCCTGCCGCGATAGGTTTGGTTGTATTCAATAGCGGTCGCTATGGAATTTGGATTCCTGGCCCATGAGCGCCTGGCTACTCCTCCCATAACATCCCACATCATGGCTGATTCAATGATGCCATCGACCCTTTCACTGCCATCCAACACCAGGCCGAAGCCTCCGTTTACAGCCTTGCCTATGCCGACTCCCCCTCCGTTGTGCAGGGCTACCAAGCTCATTCCCCGGGCGGCATTGCCGGCGAAGCACTGTACCGCCATGTCAGCCATGATATTGCTGCCGTCTTTGATGTTGGCGGTCTCCCTAAAGGGCGAATCGGTACCGCTGACGTCATGATGGTCTCTTCCCAGCATTACCGGACCAATCTCCCCCCTGCGCACCATTTCATTAAACTGTAAGGCGATTTTTTTCCGTCCCTGGGCGTCCTGATAAAGTATCCTGGCCTTGGTCCCTACCACCAGATGATGCTTCTGCGCATCCCGGATCCAGATATAATTATCCCGGTCCTGAGCCCGGCGCTCCGGGTCGATACATGCCATAGCCGCTTTATCGGTCTTTTCCAGATCCTGCTCCGAACCGCTCAAACACACCCACCTGAAAGGGCCGTACCCATAATCAAACATCTCCGGGCCCATAATGTCTTCAACATAGGAGGGGAATATGAAGCCGTCTTTCTCATCTATGCCGTTTCGCGATATTTCTTTGACCCCGGCGTCAAATACCGCTTTCATAAATGAATTCCCATAGTCGAAAAAATACGCCCCCCGCTCTACCAGAACCTTTAGGAGTTCAAAGTGTTTACGCAGGGACTTATCGACCTCTTCCCTGAACTTTACCCTGTCGGTGGCCAGCAGTTTCTCTCTTTCGTCAAAGCTCACTCCCTGCGGGCAGTAGCCTCCGCTGTATGCAGCATGACAGGAAGTCTGGTCTGACAGCAAGTCAATGTCCATGTTGTTCTCAACCGCATATTCCAAAAGGTCGACCACATTGCCATGATAGGCAATGGATATGGCTTCTTTTTTTTGCCGGTAATAATCGGCCAGTCCAAATGCTTCTGCTCTGCTGTCAGTGATTCTGCTCACCCAGCCCTGATCGAATCTGGTTTTGATGCGGGAGTAATCAACTTCGGCAATGATGCCCGCCCCGCCCGCTATCTCAATGGCTTTGGGCTGGGCTCCGCTCATGCCTCCCAAACCCGAGGTGACAAAAAGCCTGCCCTTCAGGTCTCCATCTGATGGAATTCCCAATTTCAGCCGGCCTGCGGTCAGAATGGTATTAAAGGTCCCATGCACGATTCCTTGCGGACCTATATACATCCACCCCCCCGCAGTCATCTGCCCGTAGTTGGCTACTCCCATCTGCGCAGCCACTTCCCAGTCTGCCTGATTATCAAACATGCCCAGCATCAAGGCATTAGTTATTATTACTCGCGGCGCTTCCGGTTTAGAGGGAAAAACCCCCAAAGGGTGCCCCGACTCCACAACCAGGGTTTGATCCCGGCCCAATATTTCCAGGTATTTTTTTATCAGCCGGTACTGAAGCCAATTCTGGCATACCGAGCCGGTTTCTCCGTAGGTAACCAGTTCATACGGGTAAAGGGCTATTTCGAAATCGAGGTTATTGTCTATCATCACCTGGAAAGCCCGGCCTTCTACACAGTTGCCGCTGTACGAATCTATCGCTTGGCCGTATATCCTTCCGGGAGGGCGATAACGGTAAGCGTAAATGCGGCCATAAGTGATCAGCTCCTGCAAAAACTCAGGAGCCAGAATCTCATGGAGGTTTTCCGGAACGTAGCGCAAGGCGTTCTTTAAAGCGGTTTCCGTTTGAGATGGGGTCAAGCTGAAGCCTCTCGCCGGAGCTCTCCTTATTCCAGGCCAAAAATCAGGCATGTCAGGCAGTTCATCATCCAGCTTGACTAGCATAGCATTATAGCGGTTGTCCATAAATTCCCGGCCTCCTTATATAATCATTTGAACCATAGGTTCAGGCTCATCTGATACCAGTATATCCTGCCAATCGTCCCGCAGCCAGGCGGCCGCGTTTTCTATATCAGCCGCAAACACCCTGTCTCTGGTGATGGCGGGGATGACAGCGCGGGCCCCCTGATACAAGCGCTGGGTAAGCGGAGACAGCTTTTCTGCGCCGCGCAGTTCCACGGCCTGCAGGGCGCATATCAATTCTATGGCCAGCACCCGGCGGGTATTCTGTATGATTTGATAAGCGTGCCGCGAGGCGATGGTACCCATGCTCACGTGGTCTTCCTGATTGGCCGAGGAGGGTATGGAATCGACACTGGCGGGGTGGGCATAGGTTTTATTCTCCGATACCAGGGCAGCGGCGCAATACTGCAGTATCATGGCCCCTGATTGCAAACCTGGCTGAGGGCTTAAAAAAGCGGGCAGATTGCTGAGCTGCGGATTCACCAGGCGTTCCACCCGTCTTTCCGCGATATTGGCCAGTTCCGCCATGCCAATCTTAAGAAAATCCATAGCGAAGGCCATGGGCTGGCCATGGAAGTTGCCCCCGGAGATCACCTTGCTGCCATGATCAAAAATCAGCGGGTTATCGGTAGCGGCGTTGATTTCGATCTCAAGCTTTTCCTTGACATAGCCCAATACCTGCCAGGTAGCCCCGAACACCTGAGGGATGCACCTCAGTGAATAGGCGTCCTGAACCCTCAGCTCTCCCTGACGGGTGGTCAGCTGGCTTCCTTTCAGGATGTTTCGCATCCTCCGCGCGACGTCTACCTGTTCCTGATATCCACGGGCCATGTGTATCGCGTCATCAAACGCGTCAATAATCCCTTGCAGCCCTTCTACGCTTAAAGCGGCAATCATCTCGGCCTGATAAGCCAGTTTTTCTGCTTCCAAATAGGCCACCGCCCCCATAGCGGTCATGGCCTGAGTTCCGTTTATTAGAGCCAACCCCTCTTTAGACTGCAGTATGACAGGCTTGATTCCTTCAGCTTGCAGGGCTTCCAGGGCGGGACATTCTTGGCCCTGATAGTGTACCCTCCCCTCACCGATTAACGCCAGGGCCAGGTGAGCGAGGGGGATCAAGTCCCCGCTGGCGCCCAGCGAGCCCTGCTGGGGTATGAGCGGGTGAATGCGCGCATTGAGCATCCGTACCAGGGTTTCGATTATCACTCTGCGCACCCCGGAAAAGCCCTTTAGGAGCGTGTTGGCACGCAGCAGCAAAATGGCCCGGCTGACGATTTCCGGAAACATCTCGCCCACTCCGCAGGCATGGGAATGGATTAAATTAAGCTGCAGTTCCTGGCAATCTTCGCAATCGATCAGCACATCACTTAATTTTCCGAAACCGGTGGTGATCCCATATACGATTCTGCCTTTTTCTACTATGCTCTCAACCGCTCTGCGGCTGGAATCGACGTCTTCCAGGCTGGCCGGTGAAATGTTTACTTTTTCATTCTTATAGAGCACATCGCTGATCTCTCCCAGGGTCAGGGAATGGCCGGTTAATGTAACCATCTTTATACCTCCTCTCTTTAATAAAAAAGGCTCTATTAATAAAAGTCACAGACTTTCACTAATAGAGCCCCCTATCAACTAAACGCTATAGGCTCATAAAAGTATCCGGTTTTAAAAAACAGCTAGATATGATTGATGCCCAGGCCTACCACCTCATGTTCCAGGCCCTTTATCGGTGCTCCAATGGTGCCATACAAGGCCACCGCGATCCATTGACCCTCTTCCATGCCGTCATAGGGATTGCCTTTGATAATGGAAAACCTCAGCCCGACGGTGCGCTGAACCGAACCCAACTGTATCTGCCCCCGGGTCACTCCCTCCATGGCTTCCAGGATAGCGTGGTAGAGGGCATGAGATTCCCGGTATACCTCGGGTTTGATGAGCTGATTCTTCTTGGCCGCGGTTTCAATCGCAGCTACGACTTTGTGAGACTCCATCGAGCCTACTTTGCCTACACAGCATTGCCACTGCAGCTGTTCCAAGGTATTAAGATAGCTGTCATTGGCGTCTTCTCCTGACAAAACTAACAATAAAGCACTTTTGCCAATCAAGTTCTTGGATAGGTGAGCCATTCGGATACACGCTTTCTAATAAACTAAAGCTACTATTTTAATTTTATGTTTATGACTGGTTTTTGTCCATTATATCCTTTGACGTTAATGCCGCTCAGCAGATATTAACGAACTTTTACTGATACGAATGCTGACAGGCTTCGGTTTTATTGCTGCGCAGATCCTGCAGCTGGGAAGCCAGCATACCGGACAGCATCAGTGCACAGCCCATGATCTCCCGGACATCCATGGTCTCGCCAATCAACAAAAAGCCTCCCAGTACCGCAAATACCGTTTCCATACTGAGTATAATGGCTGCTGCGGCCGGCGGCGCGTGTTTTTGCCCCACTATTTGCAGGGTATAAGCAATTCCCACCGAACATACCCCGCCGTATACTATGGGTACGGCTGCGGCCATCAGGCTGCCCATAACGATGGTCTCAGTAAAGGCTGCAGTAATCAAACTGAGTATGGAACAGGTTAAGGTCTGAAACCAGGATAGCTTCAAGGCGTCGACCCGGCGAGAGAAATAGCCGATGATAAGGATGTGAAAAGCCCAGAAGAGTGCCCCGATCAGCTCCAGAAGGTCCCCCGGTTGAATGCCGGCCGCCTCTTTGATACATAACAAATACAGTCCCGCCATGGCCAGCATACACCCCAGCCAGATTGAAGCGGAAGCTCTCTGCCCTATGAAAATACCCAGAACCGGCACCAGTACCAGATACAGGCTGGTCACGAAAGCAGCCTTGCCCGCGGTGGTAGTCACGAGTCCGATTTGTTGGAGGGAAGCAGCTATAAACAGAACCGTTCCGGCGAGTATTCCCGGCAGGAGGGCGTCTTTAAATTCCGTGGACAGAGATTGTGTTTTATCGCGGAAGACAAACAACAGAGGCAGCAGCGACAGGCCGCCCAACATAAACCGCACTCCGTTAAAAGTAAAGGGGCCCACGTGTTCCATACCCACTCTTTGGGCTACGAAGGCCAGCCCCCAAATGGCTGCTACCAGCAGCAGCAAAAGATTTGATTTAATAACGCTCACCAGCGGGCTCCCTTCCTGGCTTGACAGAATTTTAGCTGAAGCGCAAATGTATTAGCGTTTTTAGCCCTAAAGTATAGAATACCTTAATGACATTCAGGAAGAAAGCCCCTGGCTGGCAAAAAACCTGTTGAACAAGTGTTTTGCACAGTTTAATGCTGCGGCGGTCGAATCCTGAAATGATGTTCTAAAAGGCAGATAATAACACCTTAAGGAAACATTGTTTATTGATTTCCATATTATGGAGCAAGGACTTGTATACCTGTCTCCGGAGTCGGACCTTACCCTGATCTGACAAGGACAGAACGAACTTTCAAAAGAGGAGGTTTGGCCAATGCTGAAGAGACTGTGGTGTGCCCTTTCAGGGCATAGATTCGTACCGTTATTCGAGGAAAATACTAATATTCCCCGCTACTGGTACTGCAGAAAATGCGGGAAGCGTTGGGAGTGTTCATAAATAGAGCAAAGTGCCGCGTTAGTTGAGAGTATAAGGGTTTTCTGACCCGGCCCAGATGTCTTGACAAGCGCCAGTCCTGCATCCAGAGACACCGGGCGTTATAGCGCCCGGTGCCTTCTTGCTATTTTTGCATCAAAGCCACCCTCTGGTTGACATCATCCCAGTTAACCAGGTTCCACCAGGCTTCAACCCAGGCGGCGCGCCTGTTCTGATATTTTAGATAATAGGCGTGCTCCCATACATCTACAATTAAGAGCGGAACCGCGCCCCATTGAGTCAGATCCTGATGCTTCTCGGCCTGTAATACCACCAGTTTCCGGAATACCGGCTGGCATGCCAGTATAGCCCATCCGGAGCCTTCGACTGCGACCGCAGAGGCTGTAAACAACTTCTTGAAGTTATCAAACGACCCGAAGTCGCGGTCGATCAGTTCCGCCACCGCACCGTAAGCAGGGCCTCCTCCCTCCGGCTTCATATTTTCCCAGAACATGGTATGCAGGATATGCCCGGAGCCGTGAAAAGCCAGTTCCCGCTCGATGTGTTTAATCAAAGCGAAATCACCTTTGGCGATGGCTTCGGATAATTTGCTTTCGGCACTGTTTAAGCCGTCAACATAAGCTTTGTGGTGCATATCATGATGCAGCCTTACGGTTTCTTGGTCGTAGTAGGGCTCCAGAGCATCATATGAATACGGTAAATCGGGCAGGGTATGTGCCATTTTATCCACTCCTTTCTTTCCTAATAATACCAGTATATTTTAACCATTCTCAACTCCGCAGTCACAATAAACCGCTAAAAGTTATATTATTAGTGATGGCAAAAGAGGCGGGCTTTATTCATTGAGGATTTGGTCAGCTCGAGGCCAGTTAACTATTATGAGCCCGGCTAAAATGAGTGTCGCCCCTGCAACAAAACTTAGCGTAAGGTTTTCATTCAACCACAGCCATCCCAGCACTGAACCTACCACAGGCTGAAAACACATGAAAAGTGAACCTACTCCTGCATCCATCAGATCCATGCCTTTGTTCCAGAGAAATAACGCTATCGCGGTGGAAACAATACCGATATATAGGGTTCCCAGCCAAACCAGGCTGCTGGCAAACAACCGTACTTCATAGAACTGCATCTCTCCGATGGCAACCGGAGTGGTAAAAACAGCGGCGAATAACACCGCATAGGTAGTGATGGTCAGGGTCGAATACCGGGCTGAGGCTTTTTTAACATAAATCGATAAGAATGCCCAGGTGATAGCGGCAATGAGCAGGAACAGGCTCCCCTGCCAGCTCTTTTCACTCTCGGGGTTGAAGCCGATCACCATCACTATTCCCAGCATCGACAGAAATAGAGCCGCCAATTTCCGAGCATCCAGAGTTTCCTTCAGTAGAGGGCGGGCCATTAAAACCGTAAATACCGGCGAACTGGTGGTAATCAGTGCTCCGGTGTGGGCATCAGACAACTTGGTGCCGACAAACTGCGCACCTATCGAAACGAAGTAACCGATAAAACCGATCCAGGCCAAGAGCATTAAATCCCGCCGTTCCACCTTATGCTGGCGGCAGAGAATCATCACAATGAAAAGCACCAGCCCGGCGATAAGATAGCGCAGCCACAACAGGGTAAAAGGAGGCACATAATCCATTACATATTTGCTTATCACATACAGGCTTCCCCAGATACTGGCTGCAAGTGATAATGAGATTGCTCCCCAAAGCTGCTTATTCATACCTTTCCATCCCTTTTAGATTACATTCCACAAAATAAAACACCTCCATCCCGAAAG
>NZ_DIPG01000047.1:45282-45607 GCF_002426325.1 Syntrophomonas sp. UBA5494
AAACCATGTCAATAAAAACCGGGCGATTGTATGGTATGCTTTTAGGAGCCGGGTTCAGGGACATGATAAATGAGCGAAAAAGGCAAAAGGCCTCCTGATCAAGGAAGCCTTATTTTGCTTAGCTAAAATGTAATATGTGCTCAATTTAGACGCACTCTAATTTGGCTGCCTGCATCATAAACTCTCCATTATCAGGTTGGCTCCTACTCTTCTATCGCGATACTCAAAGGCAATATTAATCATCATTACACAACTCTATCGTTTCCATGTCCATGTCCAGGAGATTGATCAGCATAATCCGGTTACGCAGCAATTCCCCGCGGCC
>NZ_DIPG01000137.1:0-4744 GCF_002426325.1 Syntrophomonas sp. UBA5494
TGCAAACCGGCGGTTGGGGCTGCAACCGAACCGGCATATCACCGATTTCATCTAAAAACAAGGTTCCGCCGTTAGCCTGTTTTAATTTTCCGTCCATTCCTCCTTTTCGGGCACCTGTGAATGCCCCATCCACATAACCAAATAATTCCGTTTCCATCAATTCACCCGGTATGGCCGCACAGTTAATAGCAATAAAAGGTCCCTTGCTAAAAGTGCTGGCCTGGTGTACAGCCTGAGCAAACAATTCTTTACCGGTTCCGCTTTCCCCCGTAATGAAAACACTGGAAGGACTGCGTGCTATGGCATGGGCAAGCTTTAATAAGCGCAAAAAGTCTTTATTTTCTCCAATAATATCTTTAAATTCAAATCTAACCGATCTTCGCTTACCGCTTTTAATGATTTTTTCGGCTGGCTCCGCCGGATCAAAATATACACAATATCCAACCAATCTGCCTTTTTCCCCCATTACCGGTTTCTGGTAAGCGGCAACAGTTGATTTACCGGCAGAAGAACAAAAATTTAATCGGCAGCCCTTATTTATATCAATATCAGCCGGGTTAACTCCGCTAAAAATTTTTCCAAAGCTGTGATCAACAATATATTGTTTAGGTACTCCGAGCAGGATTTCCGCCTCCCGGTTGACCTGAATTATTTCAAAGTCGGAATTAGTAACTATAATCCCTCTATCATTATCAAGGTTAATAAAGAAATTTTTCAGCAGGAATAATTCATCCAGGTTCTTCCGGGCCTCCAGCATTTTAGCAATAGCGTGCAGACAAGACCTGATAATGTTTTCCATAACGCCGGATTGATAATTATCCTTTATGGACAGGACAAAACCAATACCGCCTAACAGTTTTGACCCATGCAGGATAGGCACACCAAACGAAATACTGTGGGCTAATACCTTCAAAGTATGTTCCGGTCCGGTTACCTTGACCGGGATCAAATGTTTAAGAGCCAGATCGAAGGCATTAGTGCCAATTTGTTCAGTGCCAAGCATGACTCCTTCTCTTAATAGAGGTTCCGTCTCCGCACTTCCTTTAATATAAAGCACGCATCCTTCATCATCTGTAATTATTAAAGGAGTCTTTAAAATGCTGGTATCAAGTATGCCATCCAAATATTGCACCACATGTTGAAGTTCCGGATTATCATTTTTTCTTTGCTCGATTTCAGTAGTACAAACGCGCTTATCCAATAAAATTGACGTGTCAATGTTGAGACAGGCCGACAACTGTACAGATTGCCCTATTACAGCTTGCATTGATATCTTCTCATTACCGGGTGTGTTTTCGGTATGTTTCATGCCAGCCACCAACCTTTTTGCCAAAGGTACAACCCATTACAACTTAATTGGAGCCAAAAATGAGGGTATTTTGTAACAATATTGTTGATATATGCAATTATTTTGTTGTTTTTATCGAATCTATTATAATTATTCTGATTTACTATCATTTAAACCTTTTTAAAAAGGTTGATTTTCTTAAGAACTTTTTACCATATAAACCAAATTAAGTGGGTCAAAGCGCTGGCTTTGACCCGCTTAATTATAATTTTATAAAAACTCTTCTTCGGGAATCTGAGATCCTCTCTGAGAATCCTTGGGAGTAACACATATACCAGTGGCTCTGGCCACCAGGATAGGTTCAGCCAGAAGTTCACAGGCTGACGCGGCACCGTCCTTAACCGGCTGTATTACTTTCCAGGCTTCGAAATTCATTTCTCTGGAGCTATTGCCGATTCTGGTAAACCAACCAACCGCTTCGATATAATCGCCGGCATATACCGGAGCCAGGAAATCAACGTGCTCATAGGTGCGGAAAAGGCCCTCATCGGCATCCCTGAGAATGAGTAATTCGGTTGCTACATCGCCAAATAAATCCAGCATACGGGCGCCATTTACCAGTCCTCCGCCGTAATGGGCATCATGCTCGCTCATTCTCAATCTAATCATGACTTTTTTCATTATAAAATCCCTCCTTTTTATTTTATTGGCAGGGCTTCCTGCCTCCAAATTATGCACTCAATGATTGGTTCGCATCTTCGCTCTTCAAAGCAAAATGTCCGATTATCGCTCCTACCACAAAGAACAATATAAAGCCAAAGCCAGCGTTGGCNNGCACTCAAGGTTTGGTCCGTATCTTCACTCTTCAAAGCGAAATGTCCGATTATCGCTCCTACCACAAAGAACAGCACAAAGCCAAAGCCAGCGTTGGCACCGGGAACAATGTTGTAGAGTCCCTGGAAAGCATTTTCCACTCCAAACAGGCCCATGTAACCATTTAAAGCTTCGACAACCCCCCAACCCAGGGAAGCATAACAGGCACCTTTCATGGCACCGCTAAATCTGGGCGGGAAGAAAACTATAAATAATACCAAGGCAATACAGGGGGGATAAATCATGTTGAGAATCGGTGCGGTCCATTTTACAATCTGGTCCAGGCCGCAAACACTGATTATGGTACTTACTACCAGAACAACAATAGCTATCTTTTGATAACTCCATCTGCCTTTGGCGGCGTCCACAAAGTACTCCGCCGTACCTGCTGTCAGCCCTATGGCCGTAGTCATGGCGGCAAATACCAAAGCTACGTTAAAACACATCGCACCGACCAATCCGAATTGTTTCAATACTACGGTGGCGAACAATTTGGCATAATCGAGATCGCCATAAACGCTGCCGGTGGAAGCACCCAGCAGGAACTCTCCGACTTCAATCACTGCCAGCATTATGAAACCGATAATACCGGCTTTGACCAGGTTCCCCAGCACTGCGTTTTTGTTTCCCTTAACGCGGTTGCCAATATCGGTCAGAATAATACCGGCAAACATCAAGGCGGCGGGCAGGTCCATGGTCTGATAGCCGTTAATAAATCCATAGGCAAAAGGATTTTGGGCATAATTGGGGGCAACCGGGTCGCCGATCGGGAATATCAGGCACTTCGTTATGATGATGACTTCCATTAACAGTAATAACGGAACCAAGATACGGCTCAACTTGTCGACGATCGCGGTCTGTTTATAGATAAACCAGTAGGTAATAGCGTAATAAGCTACGGTAAAAAGGAAAAGTACAATCCAAGGTGAACTTTCAAGGGCAAATATCTTACTGAGTGCGTCCCAGGCCGCTGCACTCATACGGGGAATAACAAAGAAAGGCCCCATAATGAGAACAGTGAATCCGCCGAAGATCTGGGCAAAATTAGGGCCTACTTTACTGGCCAGCGTAAACAACGGGCCTCCGCCCCGGTTGACGGCAAAATAGCCCAAGAAGGGCAGCAACAAACCGGTACAGAAAAAACCAAAAAAGGCCGGCCAGACAGCAGTTCCGGAGTTGCGCCCCCAGGTAGTGGGCCAGAGCATACAGGATGCGCCGTAATGCATGGCGAAAATAGATCCGCCTATGGCCAGCAGTATTATAAACGGCAAAGTAAAAGATTGTTTAGTGTTTTTGCCATCTTCCATGTATAAATTCCCCTCTCCAATATTTAAGATTTAAACTACTTGCCGGTCATGAAAAGTCTTAATTTCTTCGCTTGAGAAACCTAATTCGTTGAGCACTTCATCGGTATTCTGACCCAACAACGGTGCCGCTTGACTAACAACCCCCGGAGTATCATGCATTTTTATAGGGATTCCTGGTATTTTAATAGTGCCCAGGGCCGGATCATCTACCTCAACCAGCATCTCTCTAGTCTGAAGTTGTGGATGTTCTGCCGCCTCTGCCACCGTGGCGATCAAACCGAAAGGAATACCTGCTTCGTTCATAATTTCCTGTAATTCCTGCTTGGTTTTGGTAAGCGTGTAGGCTTCCACATTATTCTTAAGATCAGGCAGGTAATTTTTACAACGATCGTCATTGGTTAAATAACGAGGGTCTTCAAAAAGATCCGGGCGTCCCATCAAATCGCAGAGTTTTTTCCACATGGCGTTAGTACCGACACCCATTACAAACATGCCGTCCTTGGCCATAAAAGCATCAAACGGTGCTATGCCGGGATCAGCATTACCGTTCCGGCCCGGAACGTTGCCGGCCACAGTGTACTCGACTACTGCGTTTTCCAGTATCGAGAACAAGGTATCGACCATCGCTACATCCAGCCTTTGGCCCTGGCCGGTCTTCTCACGCTTATACAATGCCATGCAAATCCCCAGGGCCAAATAGGCGCCGGAATAGTTGTCACCAACTGAAGGCCCTACTTTGGTGGGAGGATTGTCAGCAAATCCGGTAATCGACATCAGGCCGCTCATGGCTTGTGCCACAATGTCATACGCAGGCAGTTTGGCCAGAGGTCCATTTAATCCAAAACCAGAAATCGAAGCATAGATAATACGAGGATTGATTTTCTTGATCTCTTCATATCCCAAGCCCAATTTCTCCATGGCGCCTACCCGAAAGTTTTCACACACCACATCAGCATCCTTAATCAACCGGAAAAAAATCTCCTTGCCTTCCTCCGAACGCAAATCCAGACTCAGACTTTTCTTGTTACGGTTCAGGAAAGCATAATAAGCACTGTAACCATCTTTAATCGGTCCCCAGGTACGGGATTGATCTCCAAGCCCAGGTCTCTCGATTTTTATGACTTCTGCTCCATGGTCAGCCATATGCATGGTGCAAAATGGTCCGCTATAAGCCTGGGTTAGATCTATCACCTTTACTCCGTCAAGGGCTCTCATTAATCCACCTCCTCAAGATCTTAGAATGCGCATTCTGTTTTACTTAAGTTGCAAGTAACGT
>NZ_DIPG01000137.1:4751-7749 GCF_002426325.1 Syntrophomonas sp. UBA5494
CCCATAAAATAATCCTCGGATTTACAAGAAACCCGAGGATACGGAAATGTTACTTAAGGTACTATAAATTTATGTTAATATCGGTTTTACTCTACTGCTGTATCAAGTATGGATCACTCTTTTTTAAGCCTTTGATTTGCTTGAATTCAAGAGCAATGTGTCAGAATGGACTCAGTGTATCAAAACGATACTGGTGAATAATTCAGAATTAAATTAATTGCAACCAGCAGGCTGCCTCTAAGTGAAATAGGAGCAGCCTGTCTCATTTTTAGAGGCGGAGCCATTGCGGCGGCGGCTTCCTTTTTCTTTGGTTCATCCCGGAAAAGTATAAAGGAGCCGGGTTACTTTTTAAATTTCCTTGGTGAGACTGGATTTATTTTTTACCAGCCACTTTCCCTTTTCCTTTGCGAGTACGAAATCGATTCGGGAACAGTATTCGCCCCATTTGCCCGGTTGCGTTACAATCACGCTTTGGCCGGCGGGATTTTTATATTGGTGCGAAGGTATATTAAGATGGGTATGGGACGCCACAATAGCGTCGATGCCGTTAACGCTGCGGGCCAGTTCCTTGACTCTGTTGCCGGGGTGTTTAGGTTTAAGCGGCTCTTCACCGGAATGAACGACGGCCACGACGATGTCGGCTCCGTTCATTTTCATACACTCGGCCCATTTATCAGCCTCTTTTACCATATCCTCCAGTTTCAAAATTCCCTTATACGCAGGTAAATCCTCCACATTCTCCCCACCTTCACCTACTTCCGGAAGAGTAAGGCCGAGAATGCCTACTTTTAAGACCCCCTGGGGGGTAGAAAAGTCTTTCATTATATAGGGAGTTACATAATTGCGATAATATTCTCCTGAATAGGGATTCACCGCCGAAGTCTCGTAAAGGTTGGCGGATAAAACCGGTATATAACAATCGGTAAAGTCCAGAATCAACTCATTCAACCCCAACTTATCATTGGACAGGAATTCATGATTGCCGAGGACTACGGCATCATAATCCAGCTCGCTCATATGGCGGACAATCGGAGGCATTCGACGGGGCTGGCCGGCGTTGTCGGCGTTGCGGCAGATTTTAAACCACTGCTGCATGGCCGTGGCCGCATCATTCTGGTCATCGAAGAAATCCCCTGCATCCACCAGCATAAAATTATCTTCTCGGGACCGGGTCTCCTGGATATAATGGGCTAAATCGTCCGGAATACTCCCGTGCAAATCAGCTGTGGCCAAAATAGTAAGCTTGACTTCCCGGTTGGGAATAAGGCTGTTGACAGGACCGACATCAAGCTTAGCCAGTATTAATAAAAAGGCCGCTAGGGCAATTGCCGGTAAAGCACCATATAATAGCAGTTTTTTCATGGAACCTAATCTCCTTCGCTTATTTTAATTATAATTATCCGGACATGTGC
This sequence comes from Syntrophomonas sp. UBA5494, assembly GCF_002426325.1. Classification (NCBI taxonomy): domain Bacteria; kingdom Bacillati; phylum Bacillota; class Clostridia; order Eubacteriales; family Syntrophomonadaceae; genus Syntrophomonas; species Syntrophomonas sp. UBA5494. The sequence continues at coordinate 6,164 of NZ_DIPG01000137.1, forward strand.
ATGGAAGGGATAGAAGCGGGATTTGGCGCCGGATTCTCTATTCCACCGCCCGGATGGCCTCGGTGATCGTGACTTTGTTGACCTGCCGGGCAGCGCCGATAGTAGCTAGCCAGCCGATCAGCAGATTGATTAGTATGACCGCCAGGAACAACTTCCATTCGATAAAAAACTGTTTGTATTCCAGAGGAAAGGCGGCCAGGTGAACATAATAGATAAATATACCGGCCTGCATCACCAGGGCAAGCCCACAGGAGAACACCGCGGATAGGCCGCCGTAGGTCAATCCCTCAAACCAGAGCATATTACGGAACTGTTTCCGGCTCAGTCCGATGGCTTTCAGGATGCCGTGTTCGTGCAGGCGGGATATCAGGTTATAGCTGATGTTGTTGTAGATGCTTAAAGCGCTGATAATCATCAGTACGGCGGCAATGGATATATACAACAGCAGATATTGCACTCGGGCCTGGCGCTGGTAGTCCTGGTCCGCCACCCGGTCGCTCATCCCCGTACCCGGGATCAGTTCTGCCAGGCCGAGGACTTTCTCCTGCAAGAGCCGGTAAGCAGCCGAACCTGCATCATCCCGCATGTCTATACTGACGATGCGGTAGTCGGGCACGCCGAATAATTCCGTAAACATTTGATTCGATATGAGCAGATAAGGGTCCTGGTTCGATCCTAAATGAAAAGTGTCTTTTTCCGGCAGATAGCGGTTTTTGATAATACCGGCTACGGTAAATTCCTGCTCCCGGTACATATCTTTATATTTTCCGTACTGATAGATCAGGTTCCAGTTATCCAGAGATTTTTCGTAACCGGCTCGGGGATAGCTTATGGTGACCCGGTCTCCCGGCTTAATTTTCAGGATCGGTTTTAAGCGGTCGTCCTTCTTTGGGTTCGCCCGGGCATAAGAGGTCCCGTCGGCGTATACTTCGGGAATGCATAGCACTGCCAGGGGCTGCTGCCGCATCTGCCGGATATCGAAACTGCCGGCGGACAGCAGATCATTCAAAGGCGCCAATTCTTCATCGGTTAAGCCTTCCATAGTCGTTCGGATCAGAAGTTGGCCATCGTCTCCGGGAAAAGCGAAGCGCATTTTTTCCTCGGGATGATCTATGATATCGGTATTGCGATGGTCCATCTGCGTCAGCCATTTTTCCCGGCTTTTAAGATAATTACGTCCATTGGCTCCGTTGAGCAGGGAAGGGCTGATCTGGGCCCGCGCATAAAGAATCTGCTGGGCGGAAACGTCCCGCACCTGCGGCCAGGTTCGGATGGCATCGATTTGTTCCCGGGTGTAGCCTTTTTGCATAGGCACACTGTTGTTGACATTGAGTCTGAATTCATAGTTTTTGCTGGGATAAACCCCATCCAGATAGTCGCGGGCGCGATCAAATAATTCCAGTTTGTAGGATTGTATCAGCAATACGGAGCAGCCCACCGACATGGTAAGGACCGTAAACCAGAGCGCCTTTTTGTTCCGGCGCAAATTTTTCAGAGCGATCTTCCAGGGAACTCCCGGCAGTCTCTCCAGCACGGTTTCCCGTCCGGACAGACCGGCATCCATGCTATGGCGGTTGATGGCCTCT
>NZ_DIPG01000137.1:7886-11248 GCF_002426325.1 Syntrophomonas sp. UBA5494
CGCGAGGTCATGACCGCTGTCCTGATGCCGGCGGCCAGAATAGAAGCCAGAGCGACCGCAATGGCCAATTTTATGGCCGCAGCCGAAATTACAATGACATCCAGCTTGCTCTGCCCGATGACTTCCGTGGTTGTGAACAGATCGGTGGTCATTCCCGCAAACAGATGTACGAACGCAATGCCGCCTATGATCCCGCATAAGATCCCGGCGGCGCACAGGATAAGAATCTCGGCCATCAGTATATGGACGAGCTGCCCGGCGGTGGCTCCCACCGCCCGCATGACGCCGTATTCCCGGACCCGGCGTAAGATGGAGATGCTATATACGCTGTAGATGACCATACCGCCTACCAGTGCCAACAGGAGAGCGATCTTGACCAGGTCCCAATCCACTTTATCCAGCTGCCCCATCGCTTCCAGCAGGGAACGGTTGCTCATGACGTTCTTTGTGGGGCAGTCCAGAGTGCCTGCCAACCGCTTGATTTCCTCCGTTATATTAACTCCCGGTTTGAATTCCACCAACAAACTTATATGATTCTCTCGTCCGGGCAGATAGGACTGGTCAAAGGCGATGTAGGCTTCCATCTGACCGCTGGACTTTTCCGCCAGGCGGTCTTTGATAATACCAACCAGTTTGAAATGTTGGGTTTCGCCACGGTTGGGCATAAATATTTCCAGGGATTGTCCCAATTGCTGCGGCAGCCGCAGCCTTTCCAGGACCCAGCTCTCCACCGCGATTTCATTGACCCGGTTAGGAAAACGGCCTTTTATCAGGGCGGTATCTTCCATATACAGAATATTTCTATCTGCGGCCAGCAGGTTAACTAAAAACTGGTTGGAGCTCTTCCAGTCGTCATAATAGAACAGGCGGGCGGATTCTTTTATGGAATCGTATTGCCTGCTACTTTCAGTTTGGGATGTATTGAGTTCGGTATAAACGACATGCTGCTGCCCTTCATAGGCTTTGACATTCTTGAGATCGGCGTTGCGGCTGCTTTCTCCCAAAGAGCCGATGACGACGATAAGAAAAACACTGAGGGTGATGCTGGCCCACAGGACCAGAGAACCTTTGGGATAACGGGTGATATATCTCCAGGCCATCCGGACGTAGTTCAGCATCGTTCTCCCTCCCTATCCAGCAGCCGTCCGTCTTCGATGCGGATGATCCGTTCCGCCATCCGGGCCAGAGTTTCATTATGAGTTATTAACAGCAGGGTCTGATGGTATTGGCGGGCTGATTGTTTCAACAGGTGCAGTACTTCCAGGCTGCTGTGGGAATCCAGGTTGCCGGTGGGTTCATCTGCCAGTACGATGGAAGGGCGGGTAACCAGGGCCCGGGCAATAGCCACCCGCTGCTGCTGGCCGCCGGAAAGCTGGTGGGGAAAAGCCCGGGCTTTGTCCTGAAGATGCAGCACTTCCAGCAATTCCTCCACCCAGGACCGATCTACCTTTTTCAGATCGATTTCAATGGGCAGAGTTATATTTTCCCATACGGTCAAAACCGGCAGCAGGTTGTAGGCCTGAAATACAAATCCCACTTTTCGGCGGCGAAAAACCGCGAGCTCGTTATCCTTCATGGCATAGACATCCTGGTTCTCGATCAGCACCTTGCCGGCGGTGGGACGATCCAGTCCTCCCAGCAGGTGCAAAAGGGTGGTTTTGCCTGATCCTGAACTGCCCGTTATAGCGGCGAATTCTCCTTCCTCTACGCTTAAATCCACTCCGTCCAGGGCTTTCACTATATTGGCCCCGCTGCCGTAGAATTTACGCAGAGATTTGGTTTCCAATAGCTTCATCATTATCATCTCCCACTTCCAGGATAAATCGAGAAGCTTACGATTGCCCGCATCATTCCTTACAATTTTGTAAGCTCAGCAAAAGGCTGAACTTGCTGCCCGGTTTTTCGGTGGGAACAGCTATGATTCCTCCGCCTTGCTCTTCCAGTATATTTCGGCTCAAATAAAGGCCGATGCCCAGCCCCGGCGCGTTTTGGATTGCCTGCGACCGGCCCCGGTAAAAGCGCTCGAAGATATGTTCCATTTCCTGGGGCGGGATGCCGATGCCGCTATCCTCTATATCTACTTTTACATACTGCTCCAATTTTTCCATCCCAATTTTGATGTGCCCCTGGGTCGGGGTGTATTTTACCGCATTTTCCATAACATTAAACAGAGCTTCCCGGGTCCACCTGATGTCGTGGCAGATGCGCAGGCTCATCAGTCCGCTCATATCGATTTCTATGTCTTTTTCCAGGGCCTGGGGATAGATGCCGTTGACCGCCGCTACTATGGTCTGGCGGAGGTCGCCCTTTTCCTTTTTTAATTGGATCATGCCGCTCTCCAGGTGAGACATCTTCAGCAGGGAAGTGGACAGCCATTCCAGTTTTTCAATCTCTTTTTGACTGTGGTGCAAAAACTCTTGCCGTTCCTGTGGCGACAGCTCCTCTTCCAGCAAAAGGCTGTTCAGTACCTGCAATGAAGCCAGGGGAGTCTTTATCTGGTGAGAGATATCAGAGGTCAGGGCTTTGACCTTTTCTTTTTCCCGATGCATGCTTTCCAGGCTGAGCTGTAAGCGGCGGGACATTTGTCCAAACTGGGATTCCAGCCGGGATATAATCCCTTCACGATTCCCGCTATGGCCGGAAAGGGAAGAAAAATCCCCGGCCATGATTCTGTCCGCCGCTGAGGAGGTCCTTTCCAGGGCGGCGGCGATATGATTTATCATGCGGGTAAACAGCACCAGATTCACTGCGGTGATAAGCAGCATTAATCCGGCGTCTCTGAGCGGCAGCCAGTGATAGAAACCAGATCCGGGGCTGGCCAGCCGCCGGATATACAGGATATCGCTGCCGAGCAGGAGGGCGGCAATAGCAGCGGCGGCGATAATAAGTGCCAGCAGGTAGCGTTTGAATAAAGGGTCTTTTCTCCAATCCATTTAATCGCTCACACACCTTTCTCCCCATATATATCCGATGCCGCGAACCGTTTTGATATAGCGGGGCCGGGAGGGATCGTCCTCGATTTTTTCCCGCAGTCGGCGGATGTTTACGGCCAAGGTGTTTTCATCCAGATCGTCGCCCTGGCTGTCCCAGAGATGCTGCAGAAACTGCTCCCGGGTTATTATCTGCCGGGGATTGTTCAGGAAATAAGATAGCAATTTTAATTCCGTTTTGCTCAAGTTGATCGCCTGCTGATATTTGCACAGCTGCATAGTGGCCGGGTAAAAAGTGATGTCGCCCGATCTGATTCCGACATTTTCGGGACTGAGCTGGCTGCGGCGCAGCAGTGCTCGTATCTTGGAAATCAGCACCATCAAACTGAAGGGTTTGGTAAGGTAATCGTCTGCTCCCAGATCATACCCCAT
>NZ_DIPG01000137.1:11344-11830 GCF_002426325.1 Syntrophomonas sp. UBA5494
ACCCCAGTACGATATCTGTTTCCTGGTCGCAGGCGGTCAGAAATATGATGAGTACAGAATTGTTTTTCCTAATTTCCCGGCAGAAGGCAAAACCGTTGCCATCGGGTAAACTTACATCCAGAATAAGCAGGTGGATTTCATGCTGAGTCAAGAGCTTTCTCCCTTCCTGCAGGCTGGCGGCGGAAAAAACCTCGAAGCCTTCTTTTTGCAGCTTGAAGCTGATGGCGCGATTCAGGGAGTAATCATCCTCTATTACCAAAATGCCAACGGATTTATCCATTGGTTTTCCTCCTTCCCCGGCTTTAGTGGTAGCTCGTTTGGCGTACTCCAATTTCTGGTGCCAGCGGCAGAGCATCATGCCGAAATTCATCACTATACTTTTTTATCTTTTCGCACACCCCTATATGCTTATATTGTATCATTGTTCATATATACACTTTTTGTATCACGCTAGTTTATATAAACATTGAGAGTTTTGCATAATTA
>NZ_DIPG01000137.1:11936-13278 GCF_002426325.1 Syntrophomonas sp. UBA5494
TTTTCCTATGATTAAGCAGTAACTTTGCGCATGTCATCCTGAGGCAAAGGCTTCACCTCAAAAACATGTTAACGACATAGCGCTGCTCCGTTTCCAGCACTGCCTCAAGAATTTCAGGATCATTCGGCTCTGCTGAAAACCGGGGATATTAGCGTAAAGGCAGGGCAGGGGGGATCACCAGGAAACCGGACACCAGTGCGATAAGGCCGGGATATACCGGCAGCTGGCAGCAGTTGAAATATATGGGAAGAAGTCTGGGTTGACCGCGGTAGGCGGTAGTGATACTATTGTAATAAAATAATATATTTTAGCTTTTCTTCGGGGATGGGTGCAATTCCCTTCCGGCGGTATAGCCCGCGAGCCAATCAGGCATGATCCGGTGAGATTCCGGAGCCGACAGTAAAAGACTGGATGGGAGAAGGAAGGCCATGATGGCGTGCGTATAATTTTAGTATTTGCGACTATTCATGGTCATGTAATAAACCCCGTGAGAAACGGGGTTTTATTTTTTTAAGGAGCCATTGTTATGTATAAGAATGATGAAAATTATATGCGGCGAGCTATAGAATTAGCCTTGCTGGCCCGGGGCAGGACCAGCCCTAATCCAATAGTGGGAGCTGTAATTGTCAAGGATGGAAAGATAATAGGGAAAGGCTATCACCATCAGGCAGGTACTCCGCATGCGGAAATAAATGCCCTCACAGATGCCGGGCAAGAGGCACGGGGGGCCACCATGTATGTAACTCTGGAGCCCTGCAGCCATTATGGGAAAACTCCCCCCTGTGCCCATGCACTGGTGGAAGCAGGACTTAAACGGGTGGTAGCGGCTGTTCTGGATCCTAATCCTCTGGTAGGGGGACGCGGTATGGCGATTCTGGAAAAGGCCGGTATCGAGACAACGGTAGGAGTATGCGAAGAAGAGGCGGCCCGGATAAATGAATTCTTTTTCAAATATATTACCACCGGCCGGCCTTTCGTGACATTGAAAATGGCTATGACTCTGGATGGAAAAATAGCTACCGGAACCGGGGATTCGAAATGGATTTCCAATGAAAAGTCGAGGACTTTTGTTCATGAATTGAGGAATATTTACGATGCGGTGATGGTTGGTATCGGGACCGTGTTACAGGATAATCCCAGATTGAATACCCGTTTGGAAAGGAAAGACTGCAGAAATCCAATAAGGGTAATAATAGATGGCAGACTTGATTTACCGCCCGAAAGTTATATTGTTCAATCGGCGGCCAGTCAGCCTACCCTAGTATTTTGTGCTGAAGCTGCTCCCCATCATAAAGTACATTTGCTGGAGGAGAGCGGTATTAAGGTTATAAAAGTGGAAGGT
>NZ_DIPG01000137.1:13360-16744 GCF_002426325.1 Syntrophomonas sp. UBA5494
AAGGTTATAAAAGTGGAAGGCACACCGGAGGCAATTGCGCTGGAGGCGGTACTTGAAAGCTTAGGCAGGATGAATATCTGCAGTGTTATGGTTGAAGGTGGTGCAGAGATTAATGGCTATTTGATTGAACATAAACTGGCAGATAAAGTGCACTGGTTTATTGCTCCTAAACTGGCCGGAGGACGTAAGGCACCGTCACCGGTAGGAGGAGATGGTGTGGAACAGATGTCTGCAGCCGCTATGGTTTCAAAGCTTGAAGTGCAGAATTTTGAAGAGGACATCTTAATTACCGGTTATATTAACAAATAAAAGGTGGTGATAATTATCTTTACCGGAATTATAGAAGAAACGGGAAGCGTAAGTCGTATAGCCAGAGGCAGCCAATCCTGCCGCATAAGTATCAACTGTTCCCGGGTGGTTGATGATGTAAAATTAGGCGACAGTATCGCGGTAAATGGAGTCTGTCTGACGGTGGTGGGCTTTTCCAGGAGCCATTTTTCGGCTGATGTTATGCCTGAAACCTTCGAACATACTACTTTGCACAGTCTTAACAACGGTAACCGGGTAAATCTTGAGAGAGCGCTGCGGGCCGGTGACAGACTGGGCGGACATATGGTGCAGGGACATGTGGATGGCATGGGTACCATCCTGGAAAGGCAGGAATTGGATATTGCTATAATTTTTAGAATACAATCTCCGCCTGACCTTCTAAAATATATAGCTGCCAAGGGTTCAATCACTATAGATGGCATCAGTCTAACGGTAGTAAAGGTATTTAAGGATAGTTTCACCGTATCATTGATCCCCCACACCGCTATGATAACTACCCTTAGTCAAAAGCGGCCGGGAGATATGGTCAATCTGGAAACGGATATTATAGCCAGATATTTGGAAAGATTGATTAAAGTAGAGGAAGCTGCTGCTGAAATAAAAATAAACATGAATTTACTGGCAGAGAATGGATTTTTATAAAAGGGAGGTAGTATATCAGATGTTAAATTCCATCGAAGAAGCTATTGCAGATATTAAAGCAGGAAAAATGGTTATTGTGGTCGATGACGAAGACCGCGAAAACGAGGGAGACGTTATAGTTGCAGCCGAAAAGGCTACTCCCGAAATAATTAACTTTATGGCCAGTAATGCCAAAGGCCTAATTTGTGTACCTATGACCGGCGCCAGGCTGGATGAGCTGGACATCCAGCCGATGGTATTGGAGAACACCGATAATCATGAAACCGCCTTCACAGTTTCAGTGGACCACTGTTCATGTACCACCGGTATTTCTGCTTTTGAGCGTGCTGCCACGGTTGAAGCACTCATATCCGGTACCAGCGCCGCGGCCGACTTCAGGAAACCGGGTCATATTTTCCCCTTACGTTATAAAGAAGGCGGTGTGCTTAGAAGAACGGGACATACCGAAGGTTCAATCGATCTCGCCCGTCTGGCCGGTTTCTATCCGGCAGCGGTAATATGCGAAATCATGAATGATGACGGTACTATGGCCAGACTTCCTCAGTTATTGGAGTTCAGTGAAAAGCACGATATAAAGATTGTTACTATTGCTGACCTGATCGAATATCGCCGCCGCAATGAATTGCTGGTGCGGCGGGTTGATGATGCCAAACTCCCCACCATGTATGGTGACTTTACCGCTGTGGCTTATGAATCATTACTGGACGGCAAAGGGCACATTGCTCTGGTCAAAGGCCAATGGAAAGAAAATGAACCGATATTGGTCCGGGTCCATTCCGAATGTCTGACCGGTGATGTTTTTGGTTCCTCCCGTTGTGACTGTGGCGAACAATTGGCCACTGCGCTGACCATGATTGAACAAGCGGGTAAAGGGATACTGCTCTATATGCGCCAGGAAGGCAGAGGAATTGGTCTGCTAAATAAAATCAAGGCTTATAAATTGCAGGATAAAGGCCGTGATACAGTTGAAGCCAATATTGAGCTGGGTTTTCCTCCTGATTTAAGGGATTATGGATTAGGAGCTCAGATTCTGGTTGACCTGGGCGTAAAGAAAATGCGCTTGATGACCAATAATCCCAAAAAGGTTAAAGGCCTGGAGGGATATGGATTGGAAATAGTTGAACGGGTACCAATTGAAATGGAGAGTAAAATGGAAAACCGCAGGTATCTTCAGACTAAAAAAGAAAAAATGGGGCATTTGCTGGCATCCATTTAATTTATATTTTAAAGGAGGACGCTTCAATTGGGAAAAACATATGAAGGAATGCTGATAGGTAAAGACCAAAAAATAGCCATAGTAATATCGCGATTCAATGAATTTATCACTAACAAACTGCTTACCGGGTGCCTTGATGCATTAACGCGCCACGAAGTAGATCCGGATAATGTTGATATTACCTGGGTACCAGGCGCTTTTGAATTACCTCTGACCGCTCAGAAAATGACCGGTAAGGGCTATGATGCGGTAATCTGTCTGGGGGCCGTTATACGGGGAGCAACTCCGCACTTTGATTATGTGGCTTCCGAGGTTGCCAAAGGAGTGGCACAGGTAGGTCTGAATACTGGTGTTCCGGTAGTGTTTGGAGTAATAACCGCCGACACTATTGAACAGGCGATTGAAAGAGCAGGAACCAAGGCCGGCAACAAAGGTGTTGATGCTGCCGTTACAGCTATTGAAATGATCAATTTATTCAAGGCGCTGCAATAAAATGTTCTCACAGACCGTACAGTCCTTAAATATTTGGTGTGTAAGACGGGGTTAAGCATGATTTAATGTTAACTTTAGGAGAGAATATTAATTTTCTTCCATAAGTTGACGGTAAATCAATCTGGCCCCGTCTCGCCGCTGGAAGGGGGGGGATAACTATAATTTAATATCGCCATAAAAATTTTTTGCCACAACAGGCTGATTTCGGGTTGATTGTTGGAGGATGCCCGGTGTGCTGTGTAAACAAATCGGAAATCGAAGACCAGGTTATCCGACAAGATATGTGAGGAGGTTCTAAGCAAAACAATTAACTGATATGAGTATGTTATGAACGCTGCATGAACTTGTTATTTCTCAGTTAATAGTAAGTTTATTAATTAACCACGGTATATTATTTATGTTTGGGAGCCCATTTACAATAAATTATATGAGGAGAGAGACGCAATGGTTATTACAGGTTTGATCGTAGTACTTCTTTTGGTTCTGGTGGTTCCTTTTGTCAACAAGACGGTAGAAGAAAATTTGGAGCCATTTCTCTTTGTTATGGGTGTGGCGGCAAGTATAATCTCTGGTATAATGAGCATGGAATTGGCTCTAAAGGCACTTAAGGAGCCGATTATGATTGCATCGGCAGTGTTCATTGCCGGTGCGTTATTTTTCCTTCTGCATAACCAGTTTCAAACCTTTATCAACAAGGTTTTGAC
>NZ_DIPG01000044.1:0-3303 GCF_002426325.1 Syntrophomonas sp. UBA5494
ATTTACTTAATCTTTTTGACACACTGGTAAGCCGCCGCGATGGCTCCAGGCACTCCCCCAATCTGCATCGCCCAATGGGATCCGATGTAAAGGTTTTTGACAGGTGTTTCTACATTAGTGCCCAGTACGCTTTTAAAGAACGATTTCTTTGGATTCCAGCTCCAGGCGGAGCTTGCTCCATCGGTGTTGTGCGTGAACCTTTCATAAGTCAGAGGGGTGGCGGCATCCATATATTCGATATGGTCCTTCAAGCCGGGAATGAGTACGGCCGCCCGGTCTATCATGGTATGCATGGCCTTTGCTTTTAACTGCTTGTAAATTTCCTTGTTTCCGCTGCCCCAATTGTCCATCCAACGGTGAGGCGTCCTGACCTGAATCATTAATGTGGATCTTTCCCCCTGTGCGAGTTGGGGATTCACCATTGACGGCGAGTAGAGATAGAAAGCTGTTTTGCTGAAGTAATCCCCGTCCTCAGTATCATAAATATCATAGCCAGGCTTAAAGTCGATACTGAATACATGCGGGTTTTTCATGTGTTCTGCCAAGTCTTGGCCAGGGATATCGAGCACCAGATACACAGTGTAGAAACCCTCTGAAACAGCCGCGCTTTCGATGCTGTCCAGCAGCTCCTCAGGAATAAGTCTCTTATCGTCTAGAAGCTGTAAAAAGGTTTTTTTGTAATCCCCTGCGGAAATAACGTGATCCGCCTCATATACGACATCACTACATGAAACTCCAACCACAGCTCCATTTGCGGTGATGATCCTATCGACATAACTCTTAAGCTTCAAATCGCCTCCCAGTTCCCTGAATTTTTCGGCGAGAAGATCCGCCCACGACTGCATACCGCCTCGCACCGTCCAAATTTCCGTGAATACTCCCGCCATAGCCGTAGCTAGAAAAACCGCGGATGTATCCGGATAGGAAAACTTGCTGAAAAGGTTATACAGTGTGGAATCCTGTTCAAAATGTTTGGCGGCAAATTCTGATGAGGTCATCTTGCCGAACTCACGGGTTACTTTAATAGTTTTCGGGAGGTTGGGAATATAAGCAGGCAATAATCTTAACATCTCAATCCGGCTCATAAGCGGAGGCATGATCATATCGGCAGCCCCTTCAAGAGCTGATAATATTCTGTCCTGATCCGAAAAAGCCTTATCGAGTTTTTCTTTATCTGCCGGGAAGGCGTCATAAATAATTTTCTTGAATTCTTCATAGTTTTCCGGGATTCCGTCAAAATGATCTGAAACCACCCTCATGCCGAGTTTTGCGAATTCAAGCTTTTCTAATACCCCTATGTCCTTCATGGCCCTGAATATGGTTTCCATAGATTCTAAACTGACAGTACCGCTTTCAAAGTAGCAGCCGTTCCGGTAAAAACCGGCGGTATAACCTCCCGGCATGCTGTGGGATTCAAAGATGGTCACCTTATGGCCTTTTTTTACGAGCAGGTTTCCAGTAATAAGCCCGCCTATCCCCGCTCCAATAATGATTATTTTTTTCACTTATTGGTCCCCCTTGCGCTGCAGTCCGTCAGTCCTGTCAAGGCAAACTCCGTCAGGTGTTCTAAAACCTGTGGAAAATACTGCAGGCCGACCTCTTCCTTGTGTGTGTCAACATTTATCAGAGCAGCAAAAATGGCCATAATCATTTCGGCATCAATATCATGTCTCATTTTCCCTTCAATCTGCCACCTTTTTACTATTTCTATAAAACTGTCATATAGAAAACCAACCGAATCAAGCCCGTTTTCTTCCCGATAATTCTGCTCTATTTTGGCGAAGACATCTTTGTTATACCATTCTCGCAAAATGGAATTGACCTTCATGCCTTGATCGTTTAGAAACATCATTTCTTTAACGACATTTACGGGATCTCCGTTTAAGTCAATGGATTTCATGATATCCTTTTTCAATTTCGCGTTTTCTTCTAAAAATAGGTCCATAAACAACTTCTCTTTTGAAGCATAGTAATTATAAAACGTGCCCGTGGCCACACCAGCCATCTTCGTTATTTCTACAACATTAGTGTCTTTAAATCCCTTACTACTGAACAAATCTTTCCCGCAATTGCGAATCAAGGTCTTTTTATCAGTCAATTTTGTAACGCCTCCCTATCTGCCAGACAACTGTCTGTCCTAGTATGCACATCTATAGTAAATAGCGGGTTTCCATTTATGACACACCTATATTTTCCTGTTATGAATGAATTATTTTTTATTCATTCATAATATAGCACGACAATCTTATTTTTTCAATCCCAAACTACGCAACGGCAGGTATGATCCTCCCCCAGGTTTTCAATAAAATTATAAACGTTGGCTTACGGTAGAGACCCCTGCACAAACAACCACGCATCTGATCATTCCCGCTAAGCATCCTTAGTGCCAGAAAAACTGTTAAGGTTCTGTAAATAACCAATTCCTTCCCGGGGCTTTTCGCCTCAAAAACTGGCACAGGCTGAAAACTGCCGCAAACACAACCATAACCGCTGCAACAATATAAGGCAAGCCATCGAGGTACAATCATTGGATTGCTCTCATATGATACGTTATATAAACACTTATGGGGGAATTATTGTGCTCGGTCTCTCAATGGTTAATCTGGTGCGCCGACATCCCAAAAAAATGGATAAACAACTCCGAAATGCCATGGTCGATTTTTATCAGCCCTTCCGCTGGGTCCCCTGCTTTATGCAATCAACTGTGGAGACCCTCCTCAAGAAAACCAAGAAATACCCAGTTATTATTGAGTTTCAGGATGATCAAGAAGAATTTAAAAGCCAGGTTAAAAAAGCGGATTCAATCCTCACCAACCAGTTTCGCTCCCAGATCAAACATCACTATCCAAGTGTTAACAGCTGTTCAGCGACCTTGACCCCGGCTGCAGTGGAAAGCCTGCTGGAAGGCGATCCGTCTATAAAGAGGATCCATATGGACAGAGAGGTGCACGCTTTGCTGGATGTGGCTAGAACCTCGGTCAAGGCCAATACTCCTGCCGTGAAGGACTTAACCGGCAAAGGCATCACCATTGCGGTTGTCGATACCGGGATTTATGAGCATAAGGATTTGGCAGGAAGAATAAAGGCCTTTAAAGACGTGACCGGCAACAAAACCGCACCCTATGATGACAACGGGCATGGAACCCACTGCGCCGGAGACGCGGCGGGAAACGGCGCCTCCTCAAAAGGCAAGTATAAGGGGCTGGCGCCTGAATCGGATCTGGTCGGTGTCAAGGTGCTGACCAAGATGGGTTCAGGCTCACTTTCCTCGGTTATGGCGGGGATACAATGGTGTATCGACAA
>NZ_DIPG01000044.1:3450-4115 GCF_002426325.1 Syntrophomonas sp. UBA5494
CACCCCCGCCGGCGAGGATCCGATGGTCAAGATAACCGATAACGCCTGGGACCAGGGAATAGTCGTAGTTGTGGCCGCAGGCAATGAAGGCCCGGACGAAAAAACCATATCGAGCCCGGGGATAAGTCCGAAAGTTATTACTGTAGGGGCAATGAACGACAAAAATACCACGGTACGGACTGATGATCAGGTGGCGGATTTCTCCAGCCGGGGACCAACTATTGACGGCCTGGCTAAACCGGATATTCTGAGTCCGGGAGTGAATATCGTTTCACTGCGCTCCCCCAATTCCTATCTGGATAAACAGTACAAAAATGCCCGGGTTGATAATGATTACTTCAGCTTATCAGGCACTTCCATGGCCACACCCATTTGCGCAGGCATTGCGGCTCTAATACTCCAATCCCATCCTACCCTTACCCCGGATCAGGTAAAACAGCGCCTGTTGGAAACCGCCGAGAACTGGGATCTCCCGCCTTACGACCAGGGCAAGGGATATTGCGATGCGGAAAAGGCGGTCGATATGCCCAAGAAACAATAAGACAGCCATTTGATTCCGGAATCAATTGCCGCACAAAAAGGGGAACTAACGGCACGGTTTAATAGGGGAACTTATTGAACCATACCCCAAACCGATACGGAAATGCAATAAACAAGGCACTTCA
>NZ_DIPG01000056.1:0-26600 GCF_002426325.1 Syntrophomonas sp. UBA5494
GAAGGGGATCTTTTCGGACTATATCCGCAGATAAAGATGGGTAAAGGTTAGGAGCATCGCAAGTGGTGGTTTTATACCGGATTCCAAGACTGTTTGTGCTCTAAATCTGGTATGGGGCAACAATAATGAAACGATTCATATGACACCCAAAACTAATTAAACAAGATGTGTAGGAAGACCGCACCTTCATTTTGAGCTTCCCGCCAGCTCATGATTTATATTTCCCAAGGTAATCTGGCATGTGAGATCAATAACAGAATTTGTCTATACAATGCTGCATAGGCAGGATTTTGCATATCAATGTCAAATATTCTTTGAAAAAGTACTCTTCGCAGGATCAAGATGAGGTGATACTATTTGAAAAAGGGTTTTTCACTGCTGGGACTACCGGTTATTGCCATTAAAGAGGGCAAAGAAGTGGGGCGGGTTATGGATCTTCTGGTGAACCCGCGCAGTCTCAAGCTGGAATTCTTTTTGGTGGGCCGACAAAGCAAATATATTGATCTGCGTTTACTGGATTTTCTGAAGGTGGTAGGGCTGGGCGAATATGCAGTCACTACCGAAAATGAACAGGAACTGCATCAGATAGATGAAGTTCCGGCCGTCAGAAGCTGCCTGGAGGCCAGTATCGACATTATGGATAAAATGGTCCTGACCCGCAGCGGCAACCTGGAAGGCGTGATTGAGGACATATTTATTGACGAGCCCAGCGGTGCCATTGTGCAACTGGATTATAAGAACCTGCGCAACAATATGCAATTACAGAGCATCGCCAGCCAGGATATCATCAGTTTGGGCCAGGATGTGCTGATTATCAAAGAACGCCAGCAGGTACAGGGCAAAGGCCGCTCCTCTGTGACCGCTTTAACCACCCCTTCGTCATCTCATAAAAAACAAGGAGCGGTGCTTTTTAAACAAAAACAACGTCAATTTTTGATGGGCAAAGAAGTACAAAAGGATATTAAAGACCATAAAAACCAGGTGATTATTCCCAAGGGTACGGTGGTTACGGGAGAGGTTTTGGATGTGGCCGAAGGCCACGACCGCTTCGTGGAACTGACCCAGTGGGCCCGCTGATCCAGTATGTTATGAGCCTTAAAGCTTTTGATATGTTATAATTAGGTTCAGTTCCGATGACGGGAGGATAGTGTTATGGATGAATTGATCAAAATCGTTAAAATGGAAACGATGAGGACCTTTTTATGGGTATTTATTTCATCCGCGGTGGCCATGGCGGTATACTATTTAGTATGGTAAATGATACGATAACGAAAACGGGAGGATAGCAGAGTATGCTCCCGTTTTTTTGATGTGTTTTTTACCGGAAAACATTTGACATGGCCCAATATTTAACATATACTAATTTAAAGCAAACATACCCAAGGGGGGTATAGAAATGTCTGAAGATAAAGAAAGGGTCAGCCAGGATCTATTAACGAGACTGCGACGGATTGAGGGACAAGTAAGAGGTTTGCAGAGGATGATCGAAGAAGAGACTGAATGTGGCCAGATTCTTAACCAGGTGGCAGCAGTGCGATCAGCTCTGAACAAAGTAGGGATGATTATGTTTCAGCATCACTCCCGGGAGTGTATTGCCAAAGCCGTCGGCCAGGAAGGGCAACAGGAAAGAATTGATGAGATAGTTACCCTGATGGGCAGACTAATTAAATAAGGCATAAGGAGGATATGCAATGGCTAATGTGATCAATTTAGATGACAACAATTTTGAAAAGGAAGTTGTTCAATCCGGGCTTCCGGTTCTGGTGGATTTTTGGGCGCCATGGTGCGGCCCCTGCCGTATGGTGGGACCTATTGTCGAAGAATTGGCCCTGGATAATCAAGGCCGCATACAGGTGGCTAAACTGAATGTGGATGAGAACCAGGTTTTGTCCAGCCGCTTCAACGTCCGTAGTATCCCCACTCTGTTGTTTTTCAAGAACGGCCAGGAGATAAAAAGGATTGTGGGCGCGCAAGGTAAAGCACAACTGCAGAAGATCGTTGATGAAGTCCTGGGCTAAATAAAAATGGCAAGATATAGATTTCACTCGGGGTGTCAGCAAATCAGGCCTGACACCCATTTTGGTCTTCTAAAAGGGATAGTATATCCGCTTTGCTGAGGCTTTTCTGGCCCGCCTCCAGGCAGTCCAAGAGACGACTGATGATATCTTTAATCAGATATCCCTCGGTTTCAGGCTGTTCTTCATAAGTGCAGCGGCAGTCATCTTCAGTTCCCTCCAGATACTGGCAGCCGCGGCATATCATGCCTAAAACCGGGTGCTGCTGCATGGGACAATAATTAAAATAACTCAAATCAAGCATATCCAAACCTCCCTCTAAGTCTTCTTACCGTCTTTGCCCTGGCCCAGCTGATGCATAAATGCTTTGACGACTGCCTCATAACCCTGGTCTCCGGGGTGGTAATACTTGCTGCCCAGGTATTCGGCCGGCAGATAGTCCTGAGCCACATAACCTCCATAATCATGCGGGTATTTGTAGCCCCGGCCTTTGCCCAGACAGGATGACGCCTTGGAGTGAGAGGTATCGCCCAGATGTGGAGGAACATTGACAGCGGGACCTCTGCGTATGGATGCTATGGCATTGTCAATGGCTGCTTTGCTGGAATTGCTTTTAGGCGCGGTGGCCAGATACAAGGTTGCTTCAGCCAGAGGTATCCTTCCTTCAGGCATGCCGATAAACTCAACCGCCGCCGCCGCCGCTTGAGCCAGAGGCAAAGCATGGGGGTCAGCCAGGCCGATGTCCTCAGCCGCATGTATTACCAGACGGCGGGCGATATATACCGGGTCTTCACCGCCTTCCAGCATGCTGGCCAGCCAGAATATAGCCGCATCCGGGTCAGAGCCGCGAATACTTTTGATGAAAGCTGAGATACTGTCATAATGCAGGTCGCCGCGCTTGTCATATTGAAGGCGGGGCCGGTCCACCACCAGGGCGACATCCGCTTCAGACAGATGCAAGGGCCGGCTGGTGTCACTGGAATTGGTCAGGGTCTCCAGAATATTCAAGGCAGTGCGGGCATCCCCTTTGGCATGCTCAACAATAAGCCGCCTGGCCTTGTCATCGAGGCTTATCCCGTATTTACCCAGACCCCGCTCGGAATCAAACAAAGCGCGGTTGGTGATCTTATTTATGGCGTCTTCATCCAGTCCTTTCATAACATAGAGTCTTACCCGGGATAAAAGCGCATTGTTGATCTCATAGAGGGGGTTTTCGGTGGTGGCGCCTATTAAAATGATCGTGCCTTCCTCAACGATTGGCAGCAATACATCCTGTTGAGATTTGTTAAAACGATGCACCTCATCTACAAAGAGAATGGTTTTCTGCTGATAGTATTTTAACCGCGCGGCCGCATCCGCGCCCATCTTTCTTATGTCAGTCACCCCTGCGGCTACGGCCTGCAGCTGTACGAAGGCGGCTTTGGTATGCTCGGCGATGATCCGGGCCAGGCTGGTTTTACCGATGCCGGGCGGACCGTAAAGGATCATGGAGGTCAGGGCATCCTGCTCGATGAGCCGGCGCAGCACCGAGCCTTTAGCCAGGAGATGATCTTGACCCACTATCTCATCCAGAGTACGGGGCCGCATACGAAAAGCCAATGGCCCTTGCCGGCCTCCCTGGGATTCCAAGTTAATGTCGAATAAATTCATACGATTCCTTCCTTAGGGTTTTCTAAATAAATCTTAGGCTCAAAATGGTCCGGCCTGCAATCATAATTTGACCATCTATATCAACTAGTATAATGTGGTATTGTATTTTGCCATAGTAATCAAGGCTTGAAACATAATGAAATCAGGAGCTGACGCCAATGAGAACCGGGGTCTTTCTCAGCGGAGGTGTGGACAGTGCCGTAGCCGCTTTATTGTTAATGCAGAGCGGTCATGAGGTCCTGGGCATCACCATGGTAAATTGGAACCCCGACATAACCCACAAGGCCGTACAGATAGCAAAATTTTTGGGTATCACTCATCATGTGGTTGACTTGAGAAGTCGATTTCAGGAAGAGGTCATAGGTTATTTCTGTGACACCTACCAGAGGGGGGCTACCCCCAATCCCTGTATTCGCTGCAACTCGGTGATTAAATTCGGGGCCCTCCTGCAATACGCCTTGGAGCAGGGCTGTGACAAGATTGCCACCGGGCATTACGCCCGGATAAAATACGACGCCGCAGCCGGTTTATACAGCCTTCACCAGGGCCTGGACCGCAGCAAAGACCAGAGCTATTTCCTTTACCGGCTGAACCAGGCGCAATTAGCTCGAATCTTGTTTCCGCTGGGCGAATTGTCCAAGCAAGAGGTTTGGCGGCTGGCCGAAGAACACGGTATTCCCATCATAAAAGGCCAGGAAAGCCAGGAAATCTGCTTTATTGAGGGGGACTACCGGGACTTCCTGGCGGAACGAGTGCATAATGAGCCCGGAGAGATTCAGGACCTGCACGGAAACGTTATAGGCCGGCACCGGGGGCTGCCCTATTACACCGTCGGACAGCGGCGCGGTCTGGGGATTGCCGCAGCCCAACCGTTGTATATCGTGGATTTAATAAGTGAACAGAACCGCATCATCGCCGGTCCGGAAGAGAAGCTGTATCAACGGGCTCTGTCTGCCGGTGATGTGAACTTTATTCGTGGTGAGCGGCCCCCTTTGCCCCTGGAAGTTGAGGCCAAGATCCGCTACCGGGCGCCCCTGAGCAAAGCCGTGGTTTATCCGCAGCAAGACGGGGTTAGGGTCGAGTTCGCTGAACCACAGCGGGCCATAACCAAAGGCCAGTCAGTGGTCTTCTACTGCCAGGATCAAGTTTTGGGCGGAGGCATAATCGAAAAGGGATTGAAGTCATGAGGCGATGATTTCAGCCGTTAAGCCCGGTTGAGGTGTCTATGCAGGCCTCAGACAAAGGGGTGAGGCGGCCCGGAAGGAAAGCGTTGCCGTAATGGAAAAAAGTCCCGGGGAAACTAATGACGATAACAATCAGAAGTGAATAACAAATTGACTTAAAACAGTTATATCTGATTACACTGCGCCTTTTACGGCGCATTTTTTTTGCTCTGCCGGGCAAGCTAAACACAATACAACAAGGGGGCCAGCTGACTTGAAGTTGCGCAACATATTGAGCCTGCCGGTATTTTATGAACCCACCGCAACTGTAATCGGTTCAGTTAAAGAGGTGGTAGTCGATGATAGTTACCGGATAGACTATCTGATCATAAACACCAACGAAAGTGAAGTGCGTATGATCCCCAGCCCTTGTTTTGTATTAGGCCAGCATGCTGTGCTGATTCATGACATGGCCAGTATCAAACCATGCCCGGCAAGGGAAGAATCTACCGTATACGAAAAAAAAGTGGGAGATGTTATATACGATGAACAGGGCCGGGAAGTCGGTGCGGTCAGTGACTTCATAATCTCTGCGCAGGATCACAGGGTTTGGGGGGTTGAGGTTTACAGCGGGGCTTTGAATGATATACTGCAGGGCCGCTGCGAAATCCCACTGGACCAGGTGACCTGGAAGAGTATAACAAGTGCGGTCATTGAATCGGAAAGGAGAGCTTAACCATGACATTGAGATGCCCAGCTTGTGGCGGTCTGCAGGTAGGCAAGGTAGGAAGCGACCAGTTTTACTGTTGGAATTGCTATCTGGAATTCAACTTTCAAAAAGGCCAGGTTAATCTGTATGAAGTGGCCGAAGATGGAAGTCTGATTGCTATGGATAATTCCTCAGAAATTCTTTAACAGAGACGGAGGTGAAGCATTGAGAGAGCACAATCATGGTCATTGGGGCATTATGATGTTTGGAGCCCTCCTGGGGGTGGCAGCCACAGTGATGTATTATAATCAGAGCAGCGAACTGTCCCGGGTAGGAAACCGTATCATCAGCAGATCCAAAGAGGCTGTCGACAACACGGTCGGCAGCATGCGTGACGAAACCTATTCCAATATGGGAAGAGAGATGTAAAGGTGTCCCTTTACAAAACTAGAGGATGGCGCTACATTCTTTTTTTCCTGGTGGCTGTCGCCACCCTCTATTTTTTGTACCGGGTTCGCGAAGTGCTCTATGCTTTTAGCTTCGGCGGGGTAATGGCCTATTTTCTTTACCGACCTGTCGCTGCCCTGGAAAAGCGGGGTCTTAAGCGGGTAATGGCAATTTTGCTCATCTACTGCCTGGCCATAGCCAGTCTGGGGGCCTTGATATATTGGATTGTGCCGGTCACTGCGGCCGAACTCGGGGACCTGGCCAAACTCTATCCGCATTGTGTGCAAGATGTGCAGAAACTGATCTCGCAAATGGACGGCATATCCAAACCGGAACGCCTGCAAATCTTTATCGACCATAATCTCGATCAGATCGAAACTGGTATATATAACGCTTTACAGAACTTTATCAACACCTGGTATCATCTGTTAAACCGTATACTCGCTTTGATTTTTGCGCCGATCCTGGCCTTTTATATCCTCAATGACTGGGAAAAAATCAGAGATGGTTTCCTTAATCTCCTTCCCCCGCGGGGGCGTGTACAGCTGCGCAGCCTGTGTCAGGAGATCGACAGGATAATGGCCGAGTTTATAAAGGGGTATTTCCTGGTGGCGATAACGGTTGGGCTGTTGACGGGAGCCCTGGCGGCTATACTGGGGGTTCCTTTTCCGATGATCATCGGTATCCTGGCGGCAATCACCAACCTGGTTCCCTATTTCGGCCCCTTGCTGGGGGGACTGCCGGCTGTGCTTCTGGCATGGAGCGTTTCATTAAAATTGGCCATATATATGACCCTGGGGATTATTATTATCCAACAATTAGATGCCAACCTGTTTACTCCCCGGGTAATTGGTCAAAAATTAGGTATGCACCCTTTGGTGATCATATTTACGCTTCTGGCCGGAGGAACCTTGTTTGGCTTGTGGGGCATTATCCTGGCTTTGCCGGCGGCAGCAGTATTAAAAGTGGTTTTGCATTGGGCGCATCTCAAGATAGCAGAATAAAAGCCGGCTTATGTAAAATGCTCCCATTGCAATTTCTAGCCGCGATAAGTTGACAGCACATCGGCTTTTCCGTGAAAATAAACTATACTAGTATTTTTTTCGGGATGGAGGAGGCCTTTAGTGAAAAAGAGCAGTGAGATAAGACAGACTTTCCTCGAATTCTTCAGGGAAAAGGGTCATACGGTGGTGGAAAGTTCATCACTGGTGCCTATTGATGACCCTACCCTATTGTTCACCAATGCTGGAATGAACCAGTTTAAAGACGTGTTCTTAGGTCTGGATAAGCGCAGTTATACCCGGGCGGCAACTGCACAAAAGTGTGTGCGCGCTGGAGGAAAGCACAATGACCTGGACACGGTGGGGAGAACCGCCAGGCATCATACCTTTTTCGAAATGCTGGGCAACTTCTCTTTTGGTGATTATTTCAAACGTGACGCCATCGCTTATGCCTGGGAGTTTCTGACCCAGGTGGCCGAACTTCCCCGGGAAAAACTGTGGATTACTATTTACACCGATGATGATGAAGCCCATGCCCTGTGGCAGGAAGTCGCCGGGGTCACCCCGGAGCGCATCATCCGCCTGGGAGAGAAAGACAATTTCTGGGCTATGGGCGACACCGGACCATGCGGGCCTTGCAGCGAGATCCATTACGACCGCGGCCCGGAATATGCCTGTAAAGCTGAGGTATGCGGCATCGGTCAGTGTGACTGTGACCGATTCCTGGAAATCTGGAATCTGGTATTCATGCAGTATAACCGCGATGAAAGCGGGAACATGACCCCGCTGCCCAAACCCAGCATTGACACCGGTATGGGACTGGAAAGGCTCAGTTCATTATTGCAGGGTGTGGACAGCAATTTCGATACTGATCTTTTTACCCCCATCATCAAACATATGGAGGAAATGACCGGCAGGGTATACGATCGCGGGGAGGCAGGCTTTCCCTTCCGGGTTATAGCCGACCATAGCAGAGCCTGCACCTTTTTGATAAGCGACGGAGTGCTGCCCAGCAATGACGGACGCGGCTATGTACTGCGCCGCATATTAAGGCGCGCGGTTCGCTTCGGACGTGTATTGGGGATTGAAGAGGCATTTTTACATAAAAACGTCGATATGGTGTGCGAACTCATGCAGGACGCATATCCTGAACTGACGGGCCGCAAAGAATTTGTCAAAGAAGTTATCAAAATGGAGGAACAGCGCTTCCTGGTAACCCTCAGCGAAGGCCTGAAAAAAGTTGAAGATATTATCAAAAACATGAAAAAAGAAGGCCGCCAGGTCATGAGCGGAGCCGAGGCCTTTATGCTTTACGATACCTATGGCTTCCCCCTGGATTCGGCGGAGGATGTGGCTGATGAAAACGGGGTCAGCGTCGACCGTGACGGCTTTAACGAACAGATGAATATGCAGCGGGAAAGAGCCCGCCAGGCCAATAAAGGCGGTGAGGCCTGGGCTCGCGAGATCATGATTTCGGAGCTGTTGGCCCAGATCGAGGCTGAACCCACCGGGTTTACCGGTTATGACACCTTAACAGATCAATCCCGGCTGCTGGCTTTGATCAAAGACGGCGAGCTGGTCAGCGCGGCGCAGGATGGCCCCATTATGGCAGTCACCGCAGCCACACCCTTCTACGCCGAGAGCGGCGGGCAAGTGGCTGACCGGGGCATGATATCCGGCCAGGCTGGAAAAATGTCTGTTGACGACGTGCAGAAAGTGGGGCCCTGGATTATTCATCTGGGCACTTTGAAAGGAACCTTAACCAGCGGGGAAACTGTCGCTCTGGAGGTGCAAACCGAATCCAGGTTGGCTACGGCCCGCCATCACACCGCTACCCACCTCCTGCACAAAGCTCTGCAAACTGTACTCGGAGAGCACGCGCAGCAAAAGGGGTCTCTGGTTGAGCCTGACCGTCTGCGTTTCGATTTTTCCCATCTGTCAGCTTTGAGCGAGCAGGAAATCGAGAAGATTGAATGCCTGGTTAATGAAGCCATATGGCAGGCTTATGCGGTGGGAACTTCGGTAAAAAGCCTGGAAGAGGCCCGCAATATGGGCGCCATGGCTTTATTCGGAGAGAAATACGGTGATTTGGTGCGTATGGTTCAGGTGGAAGGTTACAGTCTGGAACTGTGCGGCGGAACCCATGTGAAAAATACTGGTCAGATCGGCCTTTTTAAGATATTGAGTGAGGGCAGTATAGGCTCCGGATTACGCAGGATTGAAGCTGTGGCAGGAAAGGCCGCCCTCGGCTACCTGCAGGGAATCGAACAGGAGATTAAAAAGGCCGCAGGACTTTTAAAGACCACGGACCGTGATGTGAGCAACCGGGTTGAAGCCATGACTCGTATGCTCAAAGAACGGGAGCGGGAGATCGAGGCTTTGAAGGCGAAGATCTCACGCAGTGCCAGCGAGGACTTGTTGACGCAGGCTTATAAAAAGGGCGGCAGTCATATACTTATCGCGCGGGTGACAGGCCAGGAACCCGATTCACTGCGCCAGAACGCGGAAATGCTGAAGGATAAATTGGGCAGCGCCGTAGTGCTCCTGGCTACGGAAAATAACGATAAGGTTTCTCTGGTGTGTTTTGTGAGTAAGGATCTGGTGGAAAAGGGCGTACATGCCGGGAAAATCGTGGGAGAAGCAGCGCGCATCACCGGAGGCGGAGGCGGGGGCAGGCCGGACATGGCCCAGGCCGGGGGCCGGGAGCCGGATAAAATAGATGCCGCCTTGAGTGCTGCCCGGGCGCTAGTGGAAAATTCTCTGGGGTAAGTAAAAGGATTATCTATTTCCCAAGCCGAAAGAGTACCTGGGGAGGGATTTAAAATATGGCACACGGACCTAAAAATACGGTAAGTTTCAGTCTGGCCAAAGACGGCGAGGAAAGGGTCAAATCGATCCTGCAGTCAGTTCACCTGGCCCTGGAAGAAAAGGGATATAACCCGATAAACCAGCTGGTAGGGTATATGATTTCCGGTGACCCGGCCTATATTACCAGCCATAACGAAGCCCGCAGCCTTATCTGCAAAGTGGACCGTGATGAGATCATGGAGGTTTTAATCAGGGACTACCTGGGCAAGTGATTAAGAAACGGTACTGCAGGCAGCCGGGATGCGTCAGGGTTATGCAGGGTGAATTATGAGAATAATGGGATTAGATGTCGGAGACAAGCGCATCGGGGTGGCTCTGAGCGATCCTTTAGGTTGGACAGCTCAGCCTCATTCGGTATTGCTGCGAAATGATCCGGCCCGGGATTTTGCTCACCTGGCCCGGCTTTGTGCTGAAAATCAAATTGAAAAGATCGTAGTCGGTTTGCCTCTTAACATGAACGGTACTATCGGGCCTCGTGCGGAACTGGTGCAGGGCTTTGCAGCACAATTATCGTCTTTTACCGGAATCGAAGTTGAATTCTGGGATGAAAGACTGTCTACCAAAAGCGCTGAACGCACCCTCCTGGCAGCAGATGTTTCGCGCCGCAAGCGCAGGCAGGTTATCGATAAACTGGCTGCGGTTCACATATTGCAAGGTTATCTGGACCGCCACAGCCGTTAAGAGTTTGTTTGACGAAAAGAGCAATAAACTATAGAATGTCAATAGTTTGTAGAAAGAGGTGACTCTAATGCACGATGGAGACCTTTTAGATGATGATTATCCAGTACTCGTTCTGGTTGATGATGAAGGTATAGAACATCAATTTGAGCTATTAGCTGAACTGGAAATCGAGGAGGCCTTTTACCGCGTCCTTATACCCCTGGAAGAGGAAGATGAAGAGGAATGTGAAGTGGTCATACTCAAAGTGGTCTACGATGAAGAAGGCAACGAATTCCTGAGCGACATCGAAGATGAAGAAGAATGGGAAATGGTGGCAGATGCCTGGCAGGAATTGGTAGACAGCGAGGGCATCTAATTTTAAGTCTTCAAAAGAAGCCTCCGGGCTTCTTTTTTGTGTCTCTGATTAGATAGCATACTGCTTCGTAAATGTAATATAATCGTAATAGTTAGGACTAATCTAGGCTTTGGGGGAAGAGTTTTGTCTGCTATACAATTCGATACAAGATTAAAGAAGGCTGTATTTTGGGTAATTATCCTTATTTTGGGCATAATGTCGGCAGCAGGTCTTTTTTATTGGCAGGCATATGCCAGTAAACAGAGTTTTCTTCCCGGGGTCACGATAGCCAATGCTGCGGTTGCAGGCTGCGATAGCAGCCAGGCTATAACTACTCTGGAAAAGCGAGTGAACCGGGCCTATAAGCAACCGGTGGTTTTCACCAGCGGAACCTATCGTTATGAAACAACCCTGGGGGCCTTGACTTTCCCGGTGGAGGCAGCCAGGGTCGTCAATGAGGTCTACTCCCAGGAGGCCAAGCGGAACTGGATCTCTAAAGCCACCAGTATGGTTGGCAGCAAAGCCGTTCAGTATTCAGTGCCGGTCGAATACCGGGCTGATGTGGTGCAGCAGTTGCTTAAAGAGTGGCAGGGGACTTTGGGAACCCCGGCCGAGGATGCCTACCTGGAGGTGGACAAGAGCAGGGGCCTGGTGGTAGTACCCGAAAAGATAGGGAAAGAAATAGACCATGATGCCACCTGGTCGCAAATGCCGGAAGAATGGGATGAGTTTTCTGCATTGGAAATACCGCTCAAAATGAAGGAAAATTATCCGGCGGTTATTGCCAAGGACCTTGAAGGGATGGGGGAATTGTCCTCATCTACCACCTGGTATAAAGTGGCTGAGGTAGACCGCACCCATAATCTGACCAAAGCCGCCAACATTATAAACGGGGTGATGATCAAGCCCGGGCAGGTCTTTTCATTTAACCAGACCGTGGGACCGCGTACTGGTGTTACCGGATACCGGGATGCCCTGGTTATTGTGGGGGACAGATTCGAGCCCGGCACCGGGGGCGGTATATGCCAGGTATCTTCAACGCTTTACAATGCCACTCTCCTGGCGGGATTGGAAATAGTGGAACGCTACAACCACGGCCTCCTGGTGGCCTACATCCCTCCCGGACTGGATGCGACTGTGGCTTACGGGCTGCAGGACTACCGCTTCAGAAACAACACCGACAGTCCGGTTTACATAAGAGCCGTGGCCGGAGGAGGGAAGCTGACCATCACCCTGTACGGCAACCTGGCTTTCAAGAAAAATGTGAAATTGAGCTATGTTATTGACCAGGTCATTCCTTTTCAAGAGATACGAGAACTAAAACCCGATATGGAACCCGGAACAGAAAAGTTGGATCATAACGGAACACCCGGATATGTGGTGCGCTCTTTCCGCAGTTATCTTGGCGCCGGCGGAGAAACCACCAGCACCGAGCAGCTGGCCCGGGATCGTTATAAACCTTTAAATAAATTGGTTTTTGTGGGGCCGGAAGCGCCGCCTGAAAAGCCTTCTGACCGGGATAAGCCGGATGATCCGGATGATCCCGGCAGCGATCCCGACAAACCTGACCCGTCTGAGACCCCGGTAGATACCGAGCCGGAAAATGTGGATCCGGGGGCTGAAGGATATACCGATTAAGAAATATGAAAATGGATGGTTGAAATGAGTGAAATCAAGGTTATGCGCAAGAAAAACACCATGTTAATGCTGGCCGCCCTATTGATACTGCTAAGCCTGGGCCTTTGGGGAGGGCAACTCCTTTCCCGGCAGTATCAGCCGGTAGATCCCGGTGATCTTAATTGGATAGATCTTAATATCCCCCCGGCCAGCAACGCGGCCGGGATTGCCGCGTTATTGAAATCACAGGATTTGATCCGCAATGAGGACTTCTTTCTGGCCTATTGCCGTCAGCAGGGTTTGGACAACCAGCTCAAGGCGGGCCATTACCGTTTTTCCAGGAGTCAAGGATTGGCTGAAATTGCCTCGGCCATTGCCGAGGGAAGGGTAGTCAAGCTGTCTTTAACCATACCGGAAGGCTATACCGTTGACCAGATAGGCGAACTGCTGGTCGGCAGGGGTATATGCAGCCCTGAGGAATGGAAGCAAGTGGCCGGCGACGACTATGATTTTTCCTTTCTCAAAGCACAGCGTTCCTCTGCGGTTAAGCATCCTTTAGAGGGTTTCCTTTTCCCTGACACCTATACTATTGAAGAATCCACCTCCGCCAAGGAAATTGTAAAAATAATGCTGACCCGCTTTGAAACCGTATGGAACGACCAATTCGCCGGGCTGGCACAGGCGCAGAATCGCAATATGATGGAAGTGGTCACCACTGCTTCCTTGATTGAGGAAGAAGCCGGGATAGCAAGCGAGAGGGCCCAGATCGCCGGGGTCATAAAGAACCGGCTGGATATGGACATGCTCCTGCAGATAGACGCCACTGTACTGTATTGTCTGGGTACCAATAAACCTGTAGTTACATATGCTGACTTACAGGTGAACTCGCCCTATAATACCTACCTATACCCCGGTTTGCCGCCTGGACCGATCGCCTGCCCGGGTCAGGCCTCTATCCAAGCTGCCCTGGCACCGGAGAACCACCACTATTTGTATTATGTTGCCCGAGGAGACGGCAGCCATGAATTTACCGCCACCTTTGGCGAACACCTGGCAGCTCAGCGCCGCTATGCAAACTAAACCTGCCTTTTCAAGTCAATCACAGCTTTGCGAAGACCTGAGCCATCTTCGGCCGGAGCTTTTAATGCCGGCCGGCGACCTGGAAAAATTGGAGACCGCCTTGCTTTTTGGCGGGGATGCGGTATATGTCGGCGGCCAGGAATATAGTCTGCGGGCTTATGCCGGCAACTTTGACCTGGCAGCTCTCGGCCAGGGCGTAAAATTTGCCCGGAGTATGGGCAAAAAGGTTTATGTGGCAGTGAACATCCTGGCGCATAACCGCCACCTCAAAGAATTGCCTCATTATCTGGAGAAGCTTGCCGAGCTTAATGTAGACGGCTTGATTGTGTCGGATCCGGGAGTCATCAAACTGGCCCGGCGCTGCGCACCCCGGATTCCTATTACGGTCAGTACCCAGGCCAATGTGAGCAATTACGAAAGCGCTGCGGTGTTCAAGGATATGGGCGCCGCCAGGATTGTACTGGCCCGGGAATTGTCGCTGGATGAGATATCTGCTATCAAGGCCCGGGTAGGGATGGAAATCGAAGTCTTTATCCACGGGGCCATGTGCGTATCTTATTCAGGACGCTGCCTGTTGTCATATTATATGACCGGGCGCAGCGCCAATCAAGGCGCTTGCGCTCATCCCTGCCGTTACCGCTATGCCCTGCAGGAAGAGAAGCGCCCCGGGCAATACTACCCTATTGAAGAAGATCAGCATGGCACCTACATTCTCAACTCCAGGGACCTGTGCCTGTTGGATTATATCCCGCAACTGATCGAGGCCGGGGTTGATGCCTTTAAAGTGGAGGGGCGCATGAAAAGCCCCCTCTATACCGCCGTGACGGCTCGAGTTTATAGACAGGCCATCGATAAATGGCTGCAAAGCCGTTCCCCTTATTCGCCCCCGGATCTGGAAGCCTGGCGCCTTGAACTGCGGGGCATAGCCACCCGGCCTTATACCACCGGTTTTATTTGCGGTTCTGCAGATGAGCTACAAGACACCGCCAAAACGCCTCGGGACGATTATCATTTCGAGTTCTGCGGGATGGTAAAGGGCCGCGATCAGGAGAGGGGCAGAATCGAGGTTGAACAGAGGGCTAATTTTGGCCGGGGTGAAGACCTGGAGATCATGATTCCGCCGCAAGATATCAGACCATTAACCCTCACAGAGCTTTATGACAGTGACGGAATGCCTTTGGACCGCGCCCGCCATGCCCGGCAGCGGGTTTGGATACCCTCATCGGAGCCCGTTCTGCCAAATTCAATATTGCGCCGGGTGTTAAGGAGGGCAGGCCGTGCAGAATGATTGCGGCAATATTTGGCTGACGGTAAATCCCGCAGATATCGATTTGTTAAACAAAATAATCGAGGGTTACGAGCACCTGGGGGTCTTATCCACTATAGACCGCCATAACGGCCTGGTGGTAGTGCGGGGAACCGCGGACACCCGCCGGGATTTAATGCATATCTTGACTAATTTGCCTTTCGAGATTTCCATCAAAAACGGACCCGCTGTATAAGCCTGATATGATGAGACCATGCTACATTTAAAGGCAGAAAAAGGGGGCTTGGCAGTGCGCCGACGTATTGCCCTGGTGGCTTTCATGATGCTGTTTATTTTTGTTTTTCTGGCCGGCAAGCTGTCCTGGGATCAGGTGATAAACGGCCGTAAGCTGGCCCGCGCCGCAGTGCAGATGAGAAGTCAGACCATTGAGCTGAAAGAGTACCCGCGGGGCGTTATTCTGGATCGCAATGGCATCCCTCTCACCGATAGCACCAAAGATTATGCCCTCTATGCTATGCCGGGGGTGATAAACACTCACTATGCTGGAGACGGCAACCTTCAGGCGGCCTTTAACCGGGTTGAATCCCTTCTGGCTCCCTATCTGAATGAAGACACCGAACAAGAAATCAAACAGAACCTGAGCCAGGTGAGAGATCAGGACCGGTCACTGATCAGAATAGCTTCCCGCCTCGGCGATGAGGAGGTGGAGGCCTTGCTTGATCTGGACATACAGGGGGTGATCGTAGCTCCTATGATAAAAAGGTACCGGGATGACGGTTTTATGGCCCACCTGCTGGGGTATGTCGGCCCGACAGGAAACAGCGGGCAATCAGGCATCGAAAAAAGCTATGATCACATCCTGGCCAATTCCACTGCCGAGCTGGAATTAGTTTCAACGGTGGATGCCCGCAATACGGTTATAAAAGGGTTGATGTTTAAACTGCGTCAGGAACAGGAAAACTCCCGGGGCACGGTGGCTTTGACCATTGACAAGCGCATTCAGGAACTGGCTGAAACAGCCATGAACCGGCACGTGGACCGCGGGGCGGTGGTGGTGATGGACATCGAAACCCGCCAGGTTTTAGCCATGGCCAGCAGGCCCGGTTTCAATCCCTACGATGATATCAGCCTGATAATAGCCAGCGACCCTTATAGCACCCTTACCAACCGGGCCTTAAGCAGGTATCACCCCGGCTCCATCTTTAAAATACTGGTAGCCGCAGCAGCTTTAGAAGAAGGAGCCGTCACCGTTGACGATTATTTTGAATGCGATGGGGCCTACGATTTTAATTCTCAGGTGTCCATTTCCTGTCTGAAAAAAGAAGGTCATGGCCGGATTGATCTGACCACTGCATTTACGCGTTCCTGTAATCCCAGTTTTATAGCGGTCGGGGAAGCTTTGGGCAGAAACAATTTAATGAAATATGTGGAGCGGTTCCACCTCACTGATGAAACCCTTCAAGGTTATGTGGCTGACACTGATTACAGCTATGTGAATATTGAAGCCGGACCTGCCGCACTGGGGAATGCTTGTGTGGGGCAAAAAGGGGTGATGCTCACTCCATTGCAATTGACCTCCATGATTGCGACGATCGCCGATGAGGGTTTCTGGAAAGCGCCTTCCCTGGTGCGCTACAGCGTAGATCAGTATGGCAGCACAGAAGTCTGGCCTGATCAATCCAAGCAAAAAGTAATCAGCCTGGAAACTGCCGCCGTGATGCGGCAGATGATGGAAAAAGTGATTACAGAAGGGAGCGGCCAGAGCGCCGCCATGCAGGAAGTGCCAATTGCAGGGAAAACCGGTACCAGTCAGACCGGCACAATTGATAATAGTACCACCCCTCCCCGTGAAATACTCAACGCTTGGTTTGGCGGATACTTCCCCGCCGCTGAACCCCGCTTTGCTATCGTGGTTCTGGCTGAAGACGGTGAAAGCGGCAGCAAAGACGCTGCCCCGGTGTTCCGCGACATCGTACAGGGAATGATGAATTACTATTAAAAACCCGCTGCGTATCAGGACGGAATATGTAAATAAATTGCTTTGACCTTTATTGACTATTAATAAGGTGCATATTATAATAAAAGACAGATATTAGGAAAGCTGGTGACTGATTTAAGGCTGCTTCACCCAGCCGGATGAAAAATACCATATTTATATTTCAATATGAGTTTGGCTCATGATTTACTTGAGGAGGTGTATAGTAATGGCCAAAGCAGTTGGAATTGACCTGGGTACGACCAACTCCGTTGTCGCAGTGATTGAGGGGGGGAGCCCCACGGTTATAATAAATGCCGAAGGATCTAGAACAACACCTTCGGTAGTTGCTTTTAAAGAGGGAAAAGGCCGCCTGGTGGGACAGGTTGCCAAGCGCCAAGGAGCCTTGAATCCTGAAAAGACCTTTTACTCGGTAAAAAGATTTATCGGACGGCGTTTTAAAGAGGTTGAAGACGAGCGCAAGCTGGTGCCCTACCAGGTTAGCGCGGGGCCGGCTGATGCGGTTCGATTCAAGGTTGATGACAAATTCTATGCTGCGGAAGAGATTTCCGCAATGATATTGAGCAAGCTGGCGGAGGATGCTTCCAATTACTTGGGAGAAAAGGTGGTCGATGCGGTTATCACCGTACCGGCTTACTTTAACGACGCCCAGCGCCAGGCTACCAAAGACGCCGGAAAAATCGCGGGGTTAAATGTTTTGAGAATAATAAATGAACCGACCGCTGCCGCCCTGGCCTATGGTTTGGAAAAGAAGACTAATGAAACCATACTGGTCTTTGACCTGGGCGGCGGGACTTTTGACGTGTCCATCCTGGAGGTCGGGGACGGGGTTTTTGAAGTGAAATCCACTAATGGGGACACTCATCTGGGAGGAGACAATTTTGACAAGGCTATCGTGGATTGGCTGGCGGAGGAATTCAAAAAGGATTACGGCATCGACCTGAGGAAAGACAAACAGAGTCTGCAGCGCTTGACTGAAGCGGCGGAAAAGGCCAAAGTAGAACTTTCCAGCGTATTGGAGACCCAGGTTAGTCTGCCGTTTATTACCGCGGATGCCGATGGACCCAAACACCTGGATATAAAATTGACCCGGGCAAAATTTGAAGATCTGGTGCACGACCTGGTTGAAAGACTGCGCCAGCCCATTAAATCGGCTCTGGCAGATGCCAGGCTAAACGCCCCGGATATTGACGAGGTCATTCTGGTGGGCGGTTCTACCCGGGTGCCGGTGGTGCAAAAGCTGGTTGAAGAACTCACCGGAAAAAAGCCCAACATGAGCGTAAATCCCGACGAGGTTGTAGCGGTGGGAGCAGCCATTCAGGCCGGGGTATTGTCCGGTGAGGTCAAGGACGTGGTCTTACTGGATGTGACCCCCTTATCCCTGGGGGTGGAAACCATGGGCGGTATCATGACCCGCATCATTGAGCGCAATACCACCATTCCGGTGCGCCGCAGTGAAGTATTTTCCACTGCCGATGATAATCAGCCCGCGGTTGATATCCATGTCTTGCAGGGTGAGCGGGAAATGGCCCGTGACAATCGTTCTCTGGGACAATTCAAGCTGGAGGGGATTCCGCCTGCACCGCGGGGGATACCGCAGATTGAGGTTACCTTTGATATCGATGCCAACGGTATTCTCAAAGTTACCGCCAAAGATAAGACCAGCGGCAAGGAACAGCAGGTTACTATCAGCGGCTCCTCGAACCTGGATAAGGGCGAGATCGACAAGATGATCAAAGACGCCCAGAACTTTAACGCGGAAGACCGCAGACGGCGCGAAGAGGCGGAAAAGCGCAACCAGGCTGACGCTCTGGCTTATCAGGTAGAGCGGCAGTTGAGCACCATGGCAGATCAATTGCCAACAGCTGATAAAGCCGGCATAGAGGAGAAATTGGAACAACTGAAAAAAGCCATTAAAGACGGCAGTTCCAGTGCGGCCCTGGACGATCTGATGAGCCAGCTGAACGAGGCGGCCCAGGCCATGGCGAATGCGGGGCATAAGGCATCAGAGCCCGGCGCCGCCGCTCAGACGGACGGCGACGATGTTATTGATGCCGAATATGAAGAAAATAAATCATCCCGTTAATGGAGGCAGTAGATTATGTCAGTGCAATATCAGGATTATTACCAGGTTCTGGGGGTGGAGCGCAACGCTGATCCCAAACAGATTAAGGCGGCCTACCGCAAACTAGCGCGGAAATGGCATCCTGATCTGCACACCGGGAAAAAGAAAGACGAAGCGGAAGAGAAATTCAAGCAGATCAATGAAGCCTACGAAGTACTGAGCGACCCCGATAAAAGGGCTAAATATGACCGTCTGGGGAGCAACTGGCGGGCGGGGGATCAATTCACCCCCCCGCCCGGCAGTGACGGTTTCTATACCTACACCAGCACTGATTTCGATCCGTCAGACCTGGGAGGCTTCAGCAGCTTCTTTGATGTTTTGTTCGGTGGAAGACAACGCGGCCGGCAGCCCCAGACCGATTTCGGCTCTTATTATTATGATCGGCCCCGGCGAGGTGAAGATGTGGAAAGCCAAGTCGATATCACTCTGGAAGAAGCCTTGCATGGCGGCGCCAGATCCTTCGCCATCAGCAGCGCTTCCACCTGCCCGGAGTGCCACGGCCAGGGGTTTAAGGATCAAGGCTTCTGCCAGCGCTGCGGCGGCACCGGTTCGATACCCGAGCGGAAGACCCTGCAGGTCAACATCCCTGCCGGTGTATATCAGGGCAGCCGCATCCGCCTGAAAGGACAGGGGGGAGAGGGGTTTAACGGCGGTCCGCGCGGCGACCTGCACCTGAAGGTCAATATCCTGCCCCACCCCCTGTTTAAACTACAGGAAAGTGACATTGAATCAGAGTTGACCGTCACCCCCGAGCAGGCTGTTCTGGGGGATAAAATGCCGGTTCCCACCCTGGAGGGCAGCATCACTATGACGGTTCCGCCGGGGAGCCATAACGGGCAGCGCATGCGCATCAAGGGCAAGGGACTGCCCAGGAAAGACGGGACCCGCGGAGACCAGTACGTCAGAATAAAAATCGATATACCGCGTAATTTGAGTGAAGCGGAACGCGATCTGTACAGGCAGCTACAGGAGATTCGAAAAAGGTAGGAGAGTACTTATGAGCATCTACAGAGTATACTTCCATGATGAAGGGGAGCCGATGCCATTATCGCAAATCGATATCCATCCAGAATTCCTGCAGTTGCTGGCGGAGCTTGGAATTATCGAAATTAGGAATCACCGCATTGACAACTGCTGCTTGACACGGATTTCAAAAATTATGCGCATCAGGCAGAGGCTGGGGGTAAATATAAACGCAGCCGCTATAATCGTGGAATTATTGGAGCGAATCGAATCCCTGGAGGACGAAATCGAACACTTGAAGAAATGAGGTGATTAGATGAATATAGAACGTCTTACCCAAAAGTCGCGGCAAGCCCTGTCCGAAGCGCATCAGCTGGCAGCCGAGAAACACCATCAGGAAGTAAACAGCAAGCACCTTTTAAAGACCTTGACAACTCAGGAAGAGGGCATCGTGCCGCGATTGCTGGAACAAGCCGGCATAAACCTCAATGCTTTTGACCAGCAGTTGAATCGGCTATTGGAAAAAATTCCGGCCGTTTACGGATATGAGGGCTCGGTGTATATGAGCGGCTCCCTGGCCCGGGTACTGAATCAGGCCGAAAAAGAAGCCCAGCTCTTAAAAGATGACTATGTCAGTGTGGAGCACATCCTCCTGGGCTTAATTACTGAAAGCGAAAACGATCTTAAAAATCTATTGCAAACCGTAGGCTTGAACCGCGACCAGATTTTCAATGCCCTGCGCGCGGTGCGCGGTTCGCAGCGAGTGACCAGTGAGAATCCCGAGGAGAGCTATGAAGCCCTGAGCCGCTATGGCAGAGACCTGACCCGCCTGGCCAGGGAAGGCAAATTGGATCCGGTGATCGGCCGGGATGAGGAGATACGCCGGGTGATAGAAATTATCTCCCGCCGCACGAAAAACAACCCTATTCTGATTGGCGAGCCCGGGGTAGGGAAAACCGCCATCGTAGAAGGACTGGCCAGGCGAATCGTGGCCGGAGACGTGCCTGAGGGCCTGAAAGGCAAACAGATCATATCTCTGGATATGGGCGCTTTGGTAGCCGGGGCCAAATACCGGGGAGAGTTTGAAGAGCGGCTCAAAGCGGTTCTGAAAGAGGTGCAGGATTCCAGCGGCACAGTAGTCTTGTTCATTGACGAACTGCATACGGTGATCGGAGCCGGGGCTGCTGAAGGGGCCATGGATGCCAGCAATCTGTTAAAACCCATGTTGGCCCGCGGGGAACTGCGCGCCATCGGGGCCACCACTTTGGACGAGTACCGCAAACACATTGAAAAAGACGCCGCCCTGGAACGGCGTTTTCAGCCGGTATTTGTCAATCCCCCTTCAGTGGAGGATACCATCTCCATATTGAGGGGTTTGAAAGAACGCTACGAAGTACACCACGGGGTGCGCATACAGGACGCCGCCCTGGTAGCGGCTGCGGTTCTGTCCGACCGTTATATTTCGGACCGCTTCCTCCCCGACAAGGCCATAGATTTGATGGATGAATCGGCTGCCCGCCTGCGTACCGAAATAGACAGCATGCCGGCCGAGCTTGATGACATCACCCGCCGCATCATGCAGCTGGAAATAGAAGCGGCGGTGCTGGAAAAGGAAAAAGATCCAGCCTCCAGGGAGAGACTGAACAACATCCTCAAACAACTGCAGGATCTGCGCAGTGAAGCTGATGTGATGAAAAGCCAATGGCAGAATGAAAAGGAAGCTATTTCGCGGCTGCGGCAGATCAAGCGCGACATAGAGGAATGCCGCACCGAAATAGAAAAAGCCGAGCGGGAGTATGATTTGAACCGCATAGCGGAGCTGAAATACGGCCGCCTCAACCAGCTGGAAAGACAGCTTCAGGATGAGGAATCCCGTTTGGCAGATAATCAGATGCACCGCCTGCTTAAAGAGGAAGTCGACGAAGAAGATATCGCCCGGGTGGTGAGCCGCTGGACCGGCATACAGGTGAGCCGCTTGATGGAAGGCGAACGCGAAAAGCTGATGCATTTGGACGATATTCTGCATGACCGGGTGGTAGGCCAGAATGAGGCCGTGGAGGCGGTGGCCGATGCAGTTCTGCGCTCCCGCAGCGGGTTGAAAGATCCCAATCGTCCGGTAGGCAGTTTCATCTTCTTAGGACCCACCGGGGTGGGCAAAACCGAATTAAGCAAAGCTCTGGCTGAAGCCCTTTTTGACGATGAGCGCAACATGGTGAGGCTGGATATGTCGGAATATATGGAAAAACACAGCGTAGCCCGGCTCATCGGCGCTCCGCCCGGATACGTGGGCTATGAAGAAGGGGGGCAGCTCACCGAGTCGGTAAGGCGCAAACCTTATTCGGTGCTGTTGTTCGATGAGATCGAAAAGGCTCATCATGATGTGTTCAACATCCTCCTGCAGATTCTGGATGACGGCCGCTTGACCGATGGCAAAGGGCGTTCGGTCGATTTTCGCAATACTATCATCATCATGACCTCTAACATCGGCAGCCAGGAGATATTAAGCTTCTCTCAGAGCGGAGGCAAATATGAAGAAATGCGCAGCAGAGTACTGGATTTGCTTAAGATGCATTTCCGGCCGGAGTTCTTAAACCGGGTGGATGAAGTCATAGTATTCCACGCCCTGGAAGAAGCACAGATCGAACAGATCGCCGGTATGCTGCTCAAGAAGCTGGCTTTGCGTTTCCGCGAAAATATGCAGAGTATTCTAAGCTGGGATAAATCAGCCCTCAAATATCTGGGCCAGAGGGGTTATGACCCTTACTACGGGGCCAGGCCTTTAAAGAGGCTGATTCAGCAGGAGGTTGAAACCGCACTGTCCCGGCAGATCATCGGCGGAGCCATTGCTCCGGGGGACAATGTGATCATCAGCGCTGCTCAGGATGCAATTTCGCTCAATATCGAGAAAGCCGCCCGATAAGGCAAACAAGGGGAGACGGTCCCCTTGTTTGCCCCCCCAACAAAAAAAAGAACGTTCCTTTACCGGAACGTTCTTTTACTGTGTCGGGCGTGTATGACTTTTATGCGCTGCGCATCGCCAGCCATTCGCTCATAGCCGGATACACAGATTTTTTCGCTATGCTGCCAAATACCAGACCCCCGTGTCCTACCGGAAATTCACAGTAGTCCTTATCCGCTGAGGAGGTCAGATGCAGCGCTGCCTTTGCCTGGGAAGGCAGAACAATATGATCGTTGCTTCCCGATAAAGCCAGCAGGTTGGCCTCAATACGATGGAGGTCTATCAAATGGCCCCTCAAAACAAACTGTTTATTGGCCAGCTTATTGCCCTGGTACATGTCTTTAATCCACTGGCGATATGCTTCACCGGGCAAGTTGGTGTTGTCATTCATCCATTTGTTCAACACCCGCCAGCTGTGAACCGACATCCCTTCATCAATCATCTTCCATAGGCGGCTATAGGTAGCTACATAATTGTTTACCGGATTTAACATTTTCAGGCCGGCATCCACAAAATGCCGGGGTATCAATTCGAAAGCATCCACAATTTTATCCACATCATAGGACTCAGGCCGCAACCACAGAGAAGACAGGCCGGCATCATGAAAGTCAAGGGGCGCAGCCATAAGCACCAGGTTTTTAACGGTTGGTTGCTGAAAAAGTGATGCATACATAGCCGCCATGGTCCCGCCCATACAATAACCGACCAAACTGATTTGCCGGCAAGCGGAAAACTGGCAGACCTTACGCACGGCATGGGCTATATAATCGAAAATCAGATCGGCAAAACTAAGATGGCGGTCTTCCCAGCCAAAATCGCCCCAGTCCAGCAGATATACGTCGTGCCCTTCAGCCACCAGGTGTTCGATCAGGCTCATCCCCGGGGTCAGGTCCAGGATGTAGGCTTTGTTTATTAAAGCGTATATAAAAAGAATGGGAGTTTGATACTTTTCCCCGGTATTGGAAATATACCGGTATAGCTTCGCTTTGTTTTTTCTCCACACCGTTTCTTTGGGAGTCATACCGGTTTGGGGGTAGGGGTCAAAAACCAGTATTTCCGCCCATTTTTTGGAATTATCCAGGAACCGGTCATAGCTTTCCTGTAATTTCTCACCCAGCACGGCGGCTGAGCTGTTCGTACAGCCTGTTTTTTTCATAGTCATCCAACTCCTTGTCCATGATATCCATGGTTTCCAACACGTGCTGGCGGGGAGGAATGACGACCGCTTCCCCGTCAAGCAAAATATGACCGTGCTGATTGTAGCAAGTGGTGCGCAGTCTGACTCTGCCACGCGGCATGATTTCTATGACTTCGGTTTCTGCTTTGATGGTGTCGTTAAAATAACAGGGCTTTAAAAAGCGCAGGGTTTGGCTTTCGTATATAGTCCCGGCTCCGGGCATACTGTTGCCGACTACATTGGATATAAGACCTACCAGCAGCATGCCGTGAACGATCCGGGTTTTGAAATGTCCGACCCGGGCCCGGATCTCATTGACATGCAGCCAGCTGAAATCACCGGTAACTCCCGCATAAAGGTATACATCCGTCTCGGTGATGGTTTTTTCCACAAAATCTCTGTCGCCCACTTTTAATTCACTGTAGGTCTTCTCGATCATGATACTCCTCCTGGTTTTAGCCAGTCGTTTCATTCCTGGCTTTGTTTTTCTTTTTAAGCGAATCGGTCTTCTTGGGGGCTGAGATTTCCAGCACCGGTTCCTCAGCTGGAAGGTTCAATATGGCGCCTATCGTGTCTAATTTCTCTTTGACTAGGTCGATCTGTTCCCAGCTCCGCTGCTGGAAATCCGCCATCCTGACAAGATTATCCGTAATGGAATGGAGATGAGTGTGGATCTGAAAGTCAATCTGATCGATTTTATCTTCCAGCGCGATGATCAATTCAGCAACCCCGGCCAGGTCTTTCTTAGAGGGTATAACGCTTGTCTCCAGAAGCTTTTCCAGGTTTTGCTTCCCGGCCTGGTAGCTGCCCAGGTATTGTTCTCTCATGGAATGGGCCATTTCGTTAAACGTTTTGGTCGACAAATACTCTTTAACGGCATTGCTCCAGGCTTCCTCGTTTTGAAAATAAACTTTTTTCCAGAGTTCTATGAAATCCGGATAACACTTTTCTTCCTGAGGCTTTGTTTCGGTGTTCTGTTTTTCAGCGGTCATAAAGGCGATTCATCCTTTCCCAATCCGTATGCTAAAGGGTGATGACTCCCACCAGAATTTCGCAATTTTACAGACTGTCAACTTTTTTACTTAATTCCTCAACCCGTTTGAACAGATCCGTCATGCAGGTAAAGCCGGGAATTTGAAAACTGGATGCGGATTCCTTCATGACTTCGCCATACTGCTGCTGCTGCGTTTTTGCCTGCATGGCAAGATTTTCGACAAATTTTACGGCTTCCTCGCGGGCTACTTTTTTCTGTTCCATATATTTTTGCACCATCTTATCCATCTGTTCCTGGGACCAGGTAATGCTTCCTAAAACCAAAAGCCAGGTATCCCAAAAACTCTCAATGGATTTTTCCGCCATCTCGAAACTTCTGTTCATCGTTTCTTCATAAGACATTATGTTGTTCTCTCCTTTCAAATGTTTCAATCGTTTTGCATGACCACATCATTTTTTCTTGACTTCCGGCTATGCTCATCAGACTATTAAAAGGAACCGCCTTAGGTTCACTTTACCATGGCAATATTAAATTGCTATGCTGTGATTGTAAATTTTGGGAAAATCTTGTGTATAAAATTGGTTTGGTTTTTTACGTTACTGATTTGCAGTTTAAGCTGTACTGTGATTGATTGGATTTCAGCCGATGCTCCGGCATGGGCGGTGGCATGAATTGCAAACCAGTTTCCGCCTGGCAAAAGAGTTTGCCGAGTTGTCTGAACGCCCCTTGCCGCCGGCGGAAGCATTCTCGGAGATCGCCTTTTCAGATTGCTTGAGTGGACGAGGATCCCATATGACCTGCAGGCAGCGACTTCATTCTTCTGGCAATCAAAATTTTGCCCAAGATACGTTAAAGGCTCAAATTTCAGTTTTATCCGAAATTTGAGCCTTCTTCCTGCGCAGAACTTCCGATTGACCCCTTCAGAACCGTCCCTGTGTTTCCCTGCTTAAGAAGTGGAAAACCCCTGTTGTTCATACCAGTCGGACTTAAGGTAATCGTATATCTTTTCCAACTTTTCCAGGTGGTCGCGCTCCCATTTGGCCAGGTACCGGCACAACTCCTTAACCGCCTTATTGTCAGCCTGCTCTGCAGCCTGGTTATAGTAATCTATTGATGCCTTTTCCATTAATACCCCGGTGCTGATCACTGAGATTTCCAGATCGCTCTTGACCTGGCCCAGCTTCATGAGGTCAAAAATGCCCGTAGAAGGTATAAGATCCATGTCAAGATCATCAGGCAACGGCTCCTTGCCTGCCGCCAGGTCAGCGTAAAGTTTGCGCATAGTCTCCTGATGTCTCACCTCTTCATCGGCCAGATGAATCAACAAGGTGCGGATTTCGCCTTCGCTCAGATGCTCAGCCGCCAGGCGGTAGAAGGTCTCGCCTTCAACCTCGTTCAATATCGCCACCTTCAACAATTCCAATTCCTTTATGGTCATCTCATATCACCTCCATACCATCTTGCCAATCATTATACCCGAGTTGGTTATTTCATGTCCAAAAAGCGCCGTTCATGCCTGTGTACATTTTATCCGGCAGTTGTTTCCTGGATTAC
>NZ_DIPG01000112.1:0-191 GCF_002426325.1 Syntrophomonas sp. UBA5494
TCCGCCGCTGTCGGGGTGTAGGGGATGGACACCGTCACGGGCGCGTCCGGGTTATTCCATTCGGTCTGCACGCCGCCGATCGTCAGCGTTAGCTGGATGGCCGGCCGGTCTCCGAGCGCGTTTTTTACATTGTCCGGCAAGCCGTCCTTACTTCCCTCTCCGATCGTGACGCCTGCGCTGCCCGTGAGGCC
>NZ_DIPG01000112.1:309-895 GCF_002426325.1 Syntrophomonas sp. UBA5494
GAGGCCGGTCCCCGCGAGCATGTTGCCGGGGATCGTGATGCTGCCGACCGGGGTGTCAAGCGTCAGCGAACCCGCGCCTGTGCCCGAAAGCGAGGCGGCTGGGAGGTTCGCGGTAAAGGAACTCACGCCGGGGATGGAGGGGACCGTGACGGTGATACTCCCTCCGCCCGAAAGATTCCCGGCCAGCGCCGCTAAGTTCAGCGACGCGCTGCCCGTGCTCGCATTCACGGTGACGGGCACGCTGCCGCCGCCGGAAATAATCGCGTTGTACGACGGCGTCCTGCCGCCCGTGCCTCCGCCACCCGACGGCGGGGGAGGAGGCGGCGGGAGCGTCTGCCACAGGAAGATCGGATAGGTATGGTCCTCGCGCATCTGCCAGACGGTATCGAAGTCCCAGCCCGTAAAGCTCGCCTGCTTCTTCATCTGTGTATCGGTCAAAGCCGTGCCGTCCGCGGAGGAGGCCGCCGCCGTGTCGAGGTAATAGCTGTTGGTGGTGACTGCAAGGCTGTTATTGAAAGCAATCAGACCGCCCGCGGTCGCGCCGTCTGTCGCGGAAACGCTGCCGGTGCTGTAACAGTAGGTGACG
>NZ_DIPG01000112.1:1050-6882 GCF_002426325.1 Syntrophomonas sp. UBA5494
GCCGCTGCCGGTCACATCGCCGGTACTGTAACAACTGGTGATGGCAAGAGCATCGCCATCCATATAGCCGATAAGCCCGCCTGTGCGCGAGTTGTTGCCGCTACCGGCGACATCGCCGGTGCTGTAGCAATTGGTGATGCCGTAAGAACTGCCCGACATAAGGCCGATAAGCCCGCCCGCTTGTGTGTAATCGCCGCTGCCGGTCACATCGCCGGTGCTGTGGTTGTCGCTGAAGGACTTGCCCGGCCCCATGCCGTTCTCGCCAACCAGACCGCCCGCGACGTAGCCGGCCACGGCGCCGCTGCTGCCGCTGCCGGTAATGGCTCCTCCATTGACGCCCGCCAGGCCGCCCGCAACGCGGCCGGTCACGGCAGCGCCGCTGCTGCTGTCCGTTATTGATCCATAATTGCTGCCCGCCAGGCCGCCGACGTTTGCGCCGCTTCCGTTGTCGCTCACAGTGCCGCTCACACTGCAATTGCTGACGCCTCCCTCATTGCGGCTGACCAGCGCGCCTACCTGGGCGCCGAATGTGGAAGAAGAAACGTTAACATTTTCCAGATTGATATTTTCCAGTGTCCCGCCGTTTCCCACATGGCCGAACAGACCGACAAGATCCAGCGGGGAATTGGTGATGGTTAGGCCCTCTATGGTATAGCCGCCGCCGTCGTAGGAACCGGTGAACAGCGTACTCCAATCCTTCCAGATGGGCGTCCAGTTGCTCTCACCCGCGGCCACGGCGGGCAGGGTGATATCACTCACCTGCTCGAAGTGGATAGCGGTATTGTTGAGATAGCCGCGCACCTTATTAAGCTGCAATGCGGTTTCAACCTGATAGGGCGCGCCTTCCGAGCCATCGCCCCCCCGAAAAGCTCACCTGCCAGGCCAGTACGGGATAGCTTTGCGCTTCTGCCACGAACCATGCGCCGCCGAAATCCCAGTTTGCAAAGCTCGCCTGCTTTTTCATCTGCGCATCGGTCAAAGGCGCGCCGCCCGCGGAGGTGGCTGCCGCTGTGTTGAGGTAATAGCATCCATTGGCGACACCGTTACCGTAGCCGACCAGACCGCCCAGTTTTGCGTCGGTTCCGCCGTTTACGCTGCCTGTGCTGTAGCTGCTGGAGACGTCGCCGTCATCGATTTCGCCTACGAGGCCCCCCACGTTGGCATTGCCGCCTCCGGTGACGGTTCCTGTGCTGTAATTGTCGGAGATGCTTGTTACATAAGTTCTGCCCAAAAGTCCGCCCACATTTGCGTTATCGCCGCCGGTGACAAAGGCTGTGCTGTAATTATATGTGACGGCTCCGTCGCCGTTGCCGATCAAGCCACCTATGCTTGCGCTATTCCCGCCGTTTATGTTTCCGGCACTGGAGCAGTTGGAGACCGCGCCGGAATGATTGCCAATCAGTCCGCCTACATAGGTGCTGTTCCCGCCGCTTACACTGCCGCTCACACTGCAATTATAGACGCTCCCCATATTAGTGCCGACCAGCGCACCGACATAAGCGCCACTTGTGGAAGAAAAAACAGTGACATTTTCCAGCTTGATATTTTCCAGCATCCCGCCGCTTCCGATATAGCCGAACAGACCTACCTGATCCCTCGTAGAGTTGATGAACAGGTTGGAGATGCTGTATCCATTGCCGTTATAGGTGCCGGTGAATTGGTTGAAGCCCCCGATGGGCGTCCAGTTGGTAAATCCCGCTGCCGCCAAATCGATGTTCGCCGTCTGGATATAGTGAGCGGTCCGGCTGTTGGCGGTTATCCACGCAAGGTGATCCGCCGAGGATACCTGATAGGGATTCCCCTCGGTGCCGTCGCCCACCCACGTCACTGACATCATGCCGAACAGCATCTGCGGTTCGCTCTCTTTTGGTACCGTTACCGTGAATGCCTTGGTATCCTCGGCCTCACCGTAAGTAATCGTGGCGGTCAGGGTGACTTCCGCGTCCTCGGCGGCGGCAGCCGGTCTTGTGACCGCGCCGTCATTGGCGATTATCTCCGGGGTATCCGACAGCCATGCGATGCCGCTTCCCGAAGCGCCGGTCGTCACCAGGATCAGATTCCCGGTCGCGCCCTCCGCGCTGTCGCCCGACCCGAAGCCGATGACGAGGGCATCCTTATCGGCGGCGACGATGGCCGCGTCGTCAAGCCCTTCGGCATAAGCTGCCATCGGAAGGCCCGTCATGCCGACGATCAGACAGAGCGTCATGAACAGGACCGTTGTTTTCCGAAACAAGTTTTTCACTGTTCTCGTCCTCCCATCTATGAAATTTTACGACCCCGATTTTAGCCGTAGGGTCGCGGTGTCCTATAATAAATTCCATTTTATATGGTTTTTCCAAATGAGGCATTGACACTTTTAAGGTTTGGGCAAAAAACCAAAAATTTTTTTGCGCAGGACAGAGGAAAATCCTCAAACCGCGTCTGCGCCGCCAGTCCTTCGGCTCCGGTCTTGTGCCGCCTGCGGAATTCGGAGGGCGTACAGACCGGCTATTATTCACTACCGTGACATCGGCGTCGTAGGCGCGTTCGCTGAAGAAGCCGAGAAAATATGCGGGCACCAAAAAGGCAGACAGCTTAATCTGCTGCCTGCCTTGCTAAACTACCCACGGTTCACATTATGTCCCCATGGGACGGGGCATATCCCGCGGCGCCTTTTTGTTTCTCGAAATTATTTATCCATCTCTTCTTTTCCGCGTTTGGCCTTTTCTATGATTTTTTCCGCGTTCTGGGCCGGTACTTCTTCGTAATGGGCGAACTCCATGCGGAATTTGC
Source organism: Syntrophomonas sp. UBA5494 (assembly GCF_002426325.1). NCBI lineage: Bacteria > Bacillati > Bacillota > Clostridia > Eubacteriales > Syntrophomonadaceae > Syntrophomonas > Syntrophomonas sp. UBA5494. The sequence continues at coordinate 3,823 of NZ_DIPG01000112.1, forward strand.
CGCGGCCTTGTGTCATGGATTTGAGATCTATGGTGTATTTGGCCATCTCCGCCAGGGGCACCTGTGCTTTGATGAGCTGCCTCCTGCCAGCCGGTTCCATCCCCATCACCCGGCCGCGCTTGCTGTTTAGGTCGCCGATGATGTCGCCCATGTTGGCTTCGGGTATCTCCACTTCCACATTGACGATCGGTTCTAAGAGAACCGGCTTGGCTGACTCCAGACCCTTCTTGTAGGCCAGGCGGGCCGCCAGTTTGAAGGCCATTTCCGATGAGTCCACCGAATGGTAGGACCCGTCATAGAGGGTAGCCTTGATGTTGGTGACCGGGTATCCGGCCAAAACGCCTTCCTCCAGGGCTTCTAAAAGGCCTTTCTCAACCGCAGGGAAGTAGTTGCGCGGCACGGCCCCGCCGAACACGTTCTCTTCGAAGACGAAGTGTTCATCAGTAGGTTCGAATTTTATCCACACATGACCATACTGTCCATGACCGCCGCTCTGTTTTTTATGTTTACCTTCGGCTTCCACGATGCCGCGGATGGTTTCCCGGTAAGGGATGCGCATCTCCCGGCTGACCACATCCACCCCAAACTTGCGGGATAGTTTATCCAGGATGATGTCCACATGGCTGTCGCCCATGGCCTTCAAAATAGTCTGTTTGGTTTCGGTATTCTTCTCCACCCGGATGGTGGGATCTTCTTCCAGTATCCTGGTAATAGCGCCGCTCAGTTTATCTTCGTCGCCCTTGCTCTTGGGCTCGATGGCCATGTTCAAGGTGGGTTCCGGGAACTGGATGGGATCTAAAACCACCCCGCTGGCTTTGGTGGTCAGGGTGTCGCTGGTTGCAGTGGTAGCCAGTTTGGCCACCGCCACTATATCACCGGCGTTGGCCTCAGGCACCGTGGCCTGCTCCTTGCCGGTCATCACCAGGATCTGAGTTATCTTTTCGTCACGCTCTTTGGTGGCATTGTAGATCACGCTGTCGGCCTTGAGCTTGCCGGTGAAGATGCGGAAAAAGGTCATACGGCCGATATAGGGGTCGGCGATAGTCTTAAAGACCTGAGCCAGAAAGGGCTCGTTCTCCACCTCTTTGCCTTCTACCAGGGGATTGTCCTGAGGGTTGGTACTGCAGTCGACGATAAAGTCCATCAGGGGCAGGACCCCGATATTCTTGGCAGCCGATCCGCAGAATACGAAAACCGCCGACCCGGTAGCCGCAGCCTTTTTTATGCCTTCCATAATCTCGGCATCGCTTAACTCTTCACCTTCCAGGTATTTCATGAGGAGGTCGTCATCGGCTTCAGCCGCAGCCTCTTTCAAGGCTTCTTTATATGTCTCCACATCATCCATCATGTCGGCGGGGATGTCTTGTTCGCTATATTTGCCGCTGCCGGCTTCAAAGATAAGAGCCTTCATTCTGATCAGGTCCACCACGCCTTTGAATTTGTCTTCGGCTCCGATGGGGAGCTGCACCGGTATGATGTGATCGGGAAAGGTGCTCTTCATCTGATCCACTACTTTGTAAAAATCGGCGTTCTCACGGTCCATTTTGTTGATGAAGGCCAGTTTGGGTATCTTGGAGAAATCCTCCCAGGCCACCTCGGTTTGCACTTCAACACCAGCGTTGGCGGAAAACATCATTACCATACTGTCGACTACCCGCGCCGCTCCAACCACCTCGAAATAGAAATCGGCAAATCCCGGGGTATCGAGCACATTGATCTTGTGATCCCTATATTCGCAGGGCACCAGCGTGGTACTGATGGTAATCTTCCGCTTTACCTCTTCCGGCAGGTAGTCGGAAACAGTGTTGCCGTCGTCAACTCTCCCCATCCGCTTCGTTGCCCCTGTATTAAAAATCATGGCTTCTGCCAGGGAGGTTTTCCCGGTACCTCCGTGGCCGACCAGAGCTATATTACGGATTTTACTGGTGGGGTAAACCTTCATTCAACAATGACCTCCTCGCTTTTTCTATACAGTAAAAATGGTACAATAATTTTACCTTATAGGCAAAATTTTTTTATTTTTAGCGTTTTTGGGCCGACATCACATAAAATATCCAGTACAACAGCAATGCCGCCGCCAAGAAAATGATCATCTGGTATATGACTATACCTCGGAAAGAGTCTACTATAAGGGTGAAGACCACTCCCAAGGCCAGCGGAAACAAGTACAGCTGGTGAAAGGGTTTTTCCGGACAAGCCGGGTCCTGCCGGCGGCGCCGAAAGTAGCCCATATTGAGCAGGAGGAAAAACAGTGCCGTATTGATAATCAGACTGACCGCGATCATGTTTTATCGCCCCGGGAGAAGAAATCCAGATAGCGTGCGAAGGTCTGCCGGTATTCCTCCATAAGCTTATAATCGGTCAGATCCAGCTTGATGGGGGTGATGCTGATGTAGCCCCCTTCCACCGCAACCACATCGCTGTCGGGCTCTTGAGTCTCCTGCACCACTCCTCCGCCCATCCAGTAATAAGTATTGCCCCGCGGGTCTTTTCGTTCTTCGAAGAGATTGTCATAATTGCGCACCCCCAGCCGGGTAATGCGGATGCCTTTGATCTGTTCCGGATTCAGGGCCGGTATATTGACATTGATAAGGGTGGTATTGTTGAGCCCCTGACGCATAACGGTGCGGATTAGATTGCGGGTGAAAAGGGCCGCAAAATCGCTGTTCATCTCCGCTTTATAGTCATTCAGCGATACCGCTATAGCCGGAACACCCAGTATCACGCCCTCAGCAGCGGCAGATACGGTTCCCGAATAAAGCACATCAGTCCCCAGATTGGGCCCATGATTTACCCCGGAAACCACCACATCAATCTTCCGGTTGACCAGCCTGCTCAGAGCCAGCTTGACGCAATCCACCGGGGTTCCGCCCACGATCCAGGCCCCATGGACGCCTTCTATATTAGTGGACACGACCTTGATAGGATCGAAAACGGTTATGGAATGACCGGTTCCGCTGCGTTCCCTGTCCGGAGAGACCACATATATTTCAGCGATAGACTTCAGTTCCTGAATCAAGGCATGCAGCCCGCGGGCGTGGATGCCGTCATCATTGGTTA